>CAYVXS010000036.1:6128-12831 GCA_964454885.1 uncultured Pirellulales bacterium | reverse complement strand
TATCCAGCTATCGTCCGAATCGTACCATAGTGTTCTTTGACTTGTGCTGCCGTCGAAGTCACGCATATAGGCCGAGAAAGTTGCAGATACGACATTTTCGATATCGGGTATGCTTGAAAGATCAAAAGCAAACCAGGCCTGTTCGACACCAATTTGTGAAATTCCGTCCGCTGAATTACCTACAGTAGGCAGGGATAAATCGACTGGATTAAGTGTGTACATGCCAGCAAAAGTAGGAGTTGCTCCAAAAACAAGGATCGTTGTCATAATGAATAGTTTCGTCTTCATAAGTTCTTTACCTTGCCCCTTTCATTTTTTTCAAAAATGTAAGAAACTCATCTTCCATCTTTGACGGCCGGCAGAATTTTATGTGTGAGAACAGGAAGGATAAAAATTCCAATAAAATTGCTGTTATGCGAAATAATTCGGTCGAACAGCCCGGAATTATACCTGGTCGGCTATTGATTTATATACCGCTCCTCCATCTCCTCACAAATAAGCCTATCCTATAACAATGGATAAACCTCAATCGAAGTCCATGCAGTTTCTGCCATTATACTTATATGATTGGTCCTCCTCCTATGAGGTACCACGTAATTTGCTTAGTTTATCAAAAAACAACATTCTTGTCCACGAAAAAATTGATAAAAAGAAAAAAATGATAGAAAAATATTTTTCCACAGAATGACATTCTATGTGGTTTGTTATAGCCGGATACCGGTGACAATCTAAAGACATTCGTTAAGAAATTCCAAATTAAAGAAAACAATCTACATTTTATTGATAATGAAGTGTCCTATATATTGGATATACAATGAGTTATATTGTTTTGTGGAGATTTGTTAAATTTAAGAGTATCTATATCCGGTGGCGAAGTTTCGTATTGTTTAATAATGACATTTAAGGAAGAAGTCATGAATGTAAAAAAAAGATTAGTTTTTTGTTAAATCCCAGGTTGTATTTATACCACTTTTGGAGTATCCAAAATGTGGTACGGATTAGATATAAGTCGGTTCAAATCATGATATTTTTTGGATTTTTTCGACTTAAAAAGGTGGTGATTCGGTCTATATATGCATTATAAGCGAGGTTAAAGCCTGAAATGTTTCTTGATATCTTCGAATAGGATGATGTATTTTTTCAGAGCGTAAATCACGGCATCCGACAAGATTTGCCTCGATTAGACCTGATAGACGGCCATGGAGTATCGGGATGGCAGTGTTATCGATAGAGGTGAATTCAGGTGATATGTGTGCAGGGTGATTTGTTAGTCGAGCCGACTGATTGAGGAATTCTATAAGCGGGTTTTAGTGGCTAAAAGTGTGTTTTACCTGTATAGGTCAGTGAGAGGATGTTGGGTGAATTGATTGACAACCGAAGACGGGGTGACACCTGCGGGAAGTGATGTTTTTCTTATGTAAAGTGCCAACTGTCTTACATGCTGAATTTGTATTTACACTGTTTGGAAACCGGCAGTTCGATTTCTGAATAAAACATGTACCTTCCGGGTGTCTCGAATTTTACTGCCTTTTCGTGTCAGTCGTCTATTTTGTTATATGGAGGTATTATGCTGCAGCGCCGTATCGGAAGGGACCGCAATTACGGACTGCAGCTAAGGATGTGGCGGGAGATATGAAGGAATTTTTAATCTATCGCAGGTATTGATTGTGATTGTTCATAATTTGTTGAGTCATTTCTCGTGTCAGTCAGGAACTTCAGGAGCATTGCGATTTTATTTTTGACGCGTAACTTTCTGTAGATGTTTCTTGTGTGGGTTTTTACCGTCCCCGGCCTGATGCGCAGATTTTTAGCTATGCCCCCGTTTCCAATACCCTGACAAATCTGTTCTGCAATTTCCCGTTCGCGGGGAGTCAGATTATACAGATCCTGCACATAAGACCATTGTTTCTTGTCAAGCAGTATCAACTTTTGTTTTTTATAGTTCGGATCATTCATAGCTGAATTCTCGTGGGAAGGTTCTGGTTTTGGCATTTGAAACATAATTAATTACCCTCCTGTAATTTTATAAGCAAATGTTTTGCTTCATTCAGCTCTGCAGTTGACAATCCTGTATTTTTAGCCTCTGAGCTGAGAACCTGGTTTAGATATTTAAGAGCTTCTTCTTTTCTGCCGATTTGATTCAAGGCCCTTGCCAAATGAAAACTCGCCCCGACGTATTGCGGAGAAGAGATCGGATAAAGCTCGACGCACCTGGTAAGATCGTCAATGGATTTGGTCAATTCACCCATTCGATAGAAAATAACACCACGAGTCTCAACCAAATCGATATAGTTCGGGGCAAGCTTTAGCCCTTTCTGGGCAAGTTCCAGTGCCCGCTGGTATTGTCCTTTCTTTTCGGATAATATCCATGCAAGGTTATTAATAGCGATTAAATTTTCCGGTTGAAGCTCGATTAACCGCCGGTAAAGCTCGGCCGATTCATCGGAACGCCCCGTCATTTCCAAAAGTATCGCAAGAACACTCATTGCCTCGGTTGAAGACGGATCGTTTTTCAGAACCAGCCGCAGAATATCTTCCGCTGTCTCCCTGGCCTCTTTATTGTCAAGCGAGGCCAGATCTCTGGCAATAAGAACAGGTGTGTGACTGTCGTCCGGATATTTTTGGTATCTTTCGACGACTTTAAGGTTTAACTGGTTCCAGAGCTGTTCTTCCTTGAGTAACTGGACCTGGGCCAATAAAGGGCTCGGATCATTCGGATCAGATTCGGTGAGGGTATTAAATTCCTCCTGGGCCTCGGATTTGCTGCCTGCTTTATACAATGCAACAGCCAGGACAATTCTGCATTTCCGATTGATTGGCGGTTCACAGGTTAATAACTGTTGTCTCAGGATATTTACAGCTTTTTGCGGCTCACCTGTCGTTAGATATGTGCCGGCCAGTAACATTACGGCATCTGTATCGTTCGGGTCCAGCACACAAAGCTCCTTAAGAGTAGGAATCGCAAGTATGGGTGACCTGACGGTCTCGGCTCGAGCTTTCAAAAGCATGAGTGACTTATCATTGTTTTTGTATGCAAGCCCTCTTAAGGCAATATCGACGGCTTTCCCGGGCTGGCCCTGTTTTAACATCAGCTCTCCCAGCATCAGCCATGCCTGACTCATTTCAGGTGCTTTTTCAGTTATTTTCTGCAGAATTTGCTTTGCATTTTCAATTGCCGGGGCTGTTCCTTCGAGAAGCAGTGAATTAGTCTTGAACAGTTGTAATTCGATGTCATCAGGATTAGACTCAAGGGCTTTGTCAAGAAAAGTGTTTCCTTCGCGAACCATATCCGGCTGTTTCGATGTCAGGAATAACGATATGGCCCGTTTCTGGATCCGCAGATTATCCGGTGCCATGGATAAGGCGTGTTTAATGTCCTCGGCCGCTTCGTTGGTATGACCTGTGGTACGATAAAAATCGCTCCTTGCAATCCACACTTCCACATCATCAGGTTCGAGAGAAATCGCCCGGTTTAGCTCTTCCAGCGCCTTATCGGGTTGTCCCAGAGTTGCGTATGTTCTCGCACTGAGTATATAAGCGGGTGCATTATTCACGTTACCGGTTATTTCGCGGCAGATTTCCAGCGCCTGTTCAGGTTTGTCCTGACGGAGATAGAGCTGTATTAGCGTGGCGGTTACAGCCAGTGAGTTTGGCTCCTGAGTTTTGAGCTGCGTCAGTAATTTTTCAGCTTCTGCGAACTTGTTTTGCTGCATTTTCAGTAATGCAAGAGATAAATGAGCGCCCTGGTTATTGGGATCGCGATTCAGCAGGTCCTGCAGTATATCTGAAGCCGAATCCAGCTTTCCCTGCCTGAGCAGACTTTGTAATCTGAGTTTTTGAAGCTGGGCATTCTGAACTTTTTCCCGTGATGCACGACTAAGAAGCTGCTCTGCTTGGTCATATTCCCTGGCTTTGTAGAGTGCCGATATCAGGGGAGTTATTATACGAAGATCATCCGGCGACCTGTTCAGGGCGTCACGGTATGTTGAAATTGCCAGTTGTAATTCGCCGGCCTTATCGTATGTCCTTGCCAGAAGTGTGCGGCTCGTTTGATCGTTTGGATTCGCCAGGATGTTTTCCTGTAAGAACGATATGATTTTTGGGTAGTTGTTCTTAAAATCGTCGGCAATAAATAAGGCCCTGGCCTGTTCATATCGCCATTGCCAGCCGTTTTCTCCCTCGAGGGATTTAATCTGATCTATCAACTGTTGCGTTTTTTCAGGATCATTTATAACCTGCTCGCACAACAGGAGCCGACGTTTTATCGGGATGTCGTTCGGCAGATTCTGTGAAAGTGTTGTTAATAATGCGTATGCCTGGTCTGATTTGTTCCATTGTGTATAAAATTGTGCGAGTATCAGGCCCAGTTCTCGCTGGACAACTGGTTGTTCCATACGCGCCAATGCATCTTTTATCACCGTTTCACACTCGGTCTGGTCGTCTTGCCTGTATAGTAATATCGCAAGATATCTCACCGGTCCCAAAGCATCGGGAAATTTCTCTACCGCCTCGTTAAGGATTGATATTGCCTGGCTTGTTTTATTTTGGGCTACGAGTAACTCAGCTTCGGTTAATGCGATACCGACGGCTTCGGAGGGATGCTGTTCTTTCATGCGATTGATTAATTCCTGCGCATCGGTGAAATTGCTTTGTTGGATCATAAATTGAACTCTAAGAGAGTCCAGTTCGAAATTCCCGGGAATAGTTTCATTCAGTGCAGATAGTCTTTTTTCTATTTCTTTTATTATCTCAGCATTTATACCTGTAGGATTTTCTCCGATTAGCTCTAACCTGGCCCTCAAGTAAAGAATTGCGGACTCGGCATTTGTCGGTTCAAGCTCCAGTGCTTTTGCCGCCTGCTCCTGTACCCCGGCCCAATCCGAACTCTGGGCTAACATTCTGGCCAGTATCAAATGGCCCTCGAAAGAATCGGGCTGTTCAGCGAGCAGGGCGTATAGCTGCTGTAAAGCGGATTGTTTATCCCCTATCTGGAGCAGGGCCGATGCCAGTGCCAGTCGGATCTGGATAGATTTATTACCGGCTTCGACCGATTGTTTCCAGTATCTGACGGCTTCAAAGTAATCGCCTTCATTTGCGGCCATAAGAGCTTCAAGATTGGCAACTATCGCGGGGGCCATGTCCTGTTGTCGAAGTTTAAGGATACAATCGGCGGCCTGCTCACGATGACCCGAGCGAATATACAACTCGGCGGCTGTGGGCATAAAATCCCAGGGCTGAAAAGAAAGCTCTTTTAATCCCTTCTCGGCAATATCGAACATCTTTTCCTTCGATTGTGATCGCAGGGCCAGGTGCGCCCAGAATTGCCAAAGGCTCTGGTTTGTCGGCGCAGCCTTATAGACGGCTTCGAGATGTTGTTCCGCTTTATCCAGGAGATTTAGATTTATGAGCTCTCCCACTAATCGAAGACGTACCGAGGAATCGGATAAATCCTGTCGCTCCGCAATGTTAATATCGGCCAGTGCTTTTGACCGGTCGTTGTGTCTCATATAAAAACCGGCGCGAACTATATATGCAAGAGCCGAGGATGGATTATTTTTTACGGCCTTGTCATACCAGTTTACGGCCTGGTCCGGAAACTCTTCGGGGTATCGCTCTATAAGCTGACCTAAAGATTCGTAAGCCAATACCTGTTCAGGATGTTCTGTACAGATGTCTTTCAATTCGTTCGCTGCTTCGTCGAATTTTCGCTGCCGGGCCAACGCTATACCCAGCATCCTTTGAAGGTTTGGATCCTGAGATTTCTCGATGTGTCTTTTTGCAATCAGCTCTGCTTCCCCCGGCATACCCATCGTCAAATAGATATCGGTAAGTTTGAGTGCGGCTTTTGTTTGAGTATCATCAGCTCTTAAAGCGGTTCGATATGCTGCAATTGCCTGCTGGATATTGCCGCGTTTTCGAGGTCTGATATTCATTTGTGCTTCAGCGTATTTGACAAGTACCGCAGCATCGTCCTGTTTTACCAGAAGATAACGTCCCAGTTGCTTAGCGGCTTCTTCCCAGTTTTGAACTTCGTATGCTTTATTGCCGAGTATGAGTCCCTGTTCGGCACTGTTAGCTTTTTGCCATCGACGCAGTCCAATCGCAGTTACGGCTAAAACTCCTGCACTGATTATGAGAACGATTGCTAATTTCCAGTTAAAGTATCTTCTTGGCATTTTTCATCCTTTCGTAAAAAGTTATGCACAAACCTGAAGCGGCGAAAAGCCTCTCTGCGGTTCGATTAGAACTGATTAATAAATTCCTCGAAAAGTTTTTGGGTTGTTTTCCAGCATATCGACATGTCCATCCTGAACGAAAGATTTCTGACGTATTCGGTGTCGTACAGTATCCATTCCTGGAAATCCTTCATTGGTACACGTGTTCTGTAAATCTGCCAGAGTCCCGTGATTCCCGGTCGAACCGATAAACGGGCGTCGCGCCAGTACGGACACAACGTATTCTCCGATTCGGGTGAAGGTCTCGGGCCGACAACACTCATTTGACCGAGAAGCACGTTGAAGAATTGAGGGATTTCGTCGATATAGGTCTCCCGCAGGAAAGCGCCGACGGCGCTTAATCTGGGATCGTTAACCATCTTAAATTGCGGTCCGTCCACATGGCTGGCGGATTTTAGTTTCTCCTGTATTTTTTCCGCTCCTACGACCATAGTCCTGAATTTAAGGCAGTTAAATTCCCGCCCATG
>CAYVXS010000036.1:0-6118 GCA_964454885.1 uncultured Pirellulales bacterium | reverse complement strand
CGCCCATGGAGCCCCTGACGTTTGTCCTTGAAAAATACCGGCCCCGGCGAGCTTAATTTTATTGCCAGAGCGATGAACGGTATTAGAGGAGCGAACAGGATTAAAACAATTACGGCAAGAATACAATCGGCAATTCGTTTTATGCATCTTACATAAGAAAATTTCAGCCAGTTTCTGTATGTCATGTCGGTGTTCTTGAATGCGTTTATATCCTGCCCGCAGGAAACGGTTTTTTCATATTGCGGCGTTTCTGTTAATATTGTGTTGTTTACAAGAAGATTCTGAGGGACGTGTACGTCCGGGCCGATGATAGACGAATTAATCACTGCACCATGCCCGATATGTACATTATTGCATATAATAGCCGGTCCGACAATCGTCACATCTTGGCCGGGTTGTACGTCGTCGCATAAAAACACTTTTCCTACACATCTCGGATTTTCGGGGATATTATTTGATTTTCGTAAACCTAATACCGATTCTCCGTTTGTCTCGAGTTCTGTCTTAAGAAATTCCAGCAATCCGCTTTCGGTTTCCAGATCCAGCACGGTTCCGCCGACCTTGATTGTTCGCATAATAAAAGCACTTGACCGGCACTTTGTTACGAAAGAAGAAAATGAATCAGTCAGGACGCTGTCTTTAAAAAGCTTTACGAAGATATGGTTTTTTATAAATAAATGATGAGGCCAGTTGTTCGGCTCGGGGACGAATTCCGTCGAATCGGAATATAATCGCCGAAACCCCGCTATCTTGTTGTCTTTGGTTAGTTGTATTTTTTCTCGCTTGTTGAGCAGTTCGGAATCTGCATTGACCGCCACTATATCTGCCGAGATGTTAGTCATAATACTTTCGAGCAGATAATTGTTAATATGAGCTGCAAATCGTCCGTTAGAGATAACCAGCCATGATTCCGGGCCTTTCCCGCTTTCGATTTTGTTAACGATGTCCGATGTGATTTGAATGTTTTGGCTATAGCGTATCATGTAATCCGGACTTTTTTGCGACGCAATGGTTTTTTTCATGTGCGCATTGGGGGCGATGTTCCACTGGTCCGGGACGGCAAAGATTATATCGGCTGAATTGTGTTTTGAATGGGCGCGTGACAACGAATCCTTTGCACCGCTGACCGGCATATTTCTGCTGAGACCATTTAGAAGTAAACCGGTAATAGGTTCATGAGCCAGGGCAAACCGCAGGATGTTCCCGCTTTTGTCCTCTTTGTGGTCTTTGTTTTTATGTATGATTATCAGGTTCATAGATCACGACGTCTCGTGGATTTTCAATATCAGACTCTTTTTTTCCTTAGTTTGGCTTTGGCTCTTTGTGCGTAATAACCATAATCCTGTCGGTAGTAACTGTGTTCATCATCGACGCTGCTTACAACCGTCCCGAGGACTCGTGCGTTAATTTGCATCAGTCTTTCCTTGGATTCCCGCAGCTCGGGCAAAGTCGTCTGACCTGAGAAGCTGGTTAAGATGACCGCATCTCCGATCCTGGCCCACATAAGGGCGTCCGGAAATGCCAGTACGGGAGGAGTATCGATAATCACATGGTCGTACTTTTTGCTGATTTTATCAATATATTTGGCTGTCGACGGCAGGGCTAAAAGCTCGTATGCATCGGCTGCATCGCGAAAATCAGCGGCGAGTACATCCAGACCCGTTGACGGGATAGAACATACGGATTGTTCGACATTAATACCGCAAAGTACATCCTGTAATCCCCTCGAATCTTTCGGGAGATTTAACAGCCGTGCAATGTCAGGTTTTCTCAGGTCACCGTCTATCAGAAGAACTTTTTCCCCGGCTTCGGCCATGCTTGTCGCCAGATTAACGGCAAAAGTTGTTTTGCCCTCTTTCATTCCGGGGCTGGTCACCACGAGCTTTTTAGGTACGCTTTCTCCTTCGAGAAATCCTATGTTGGCCCGAATCGTCTGATAGTCACCTATTATTCTTTGCGGCTGGAGCGACCGCTTAACGGTATCTAAGCTTGTGGTTGTACCTATTATTCGAATCCCGATTTGTTTAGCCGCATCTTCCGGTGTTCTTAGTCTTAAATCGGCTTTGTCTCGAATGTATGCCAGCCACAGACCACAGGCTAATCCGGCAAGGACCACACCAAAGGACATTTTTAATCGCCTGTCACGTATTGAGGCTATATGAGCATAGTCGTGCACGGATATTCTCGGCTGACGTTTCCGTTGCATTTGCAGGTCCTGAATACGGTTGAGAACCATGTCGTATCTTTCCTTGGTCATATTTAGCTGATCCTGGAGGTCCTGAATGTCTAATTGAATTCGGCCGAGCCTTATAGTCTCCGTATCTTCTTTCTTGATTGTTTCCTGAAGAATTTCTTTGTACATTTCAGTTTGTTCCAGGGCGGTGCGCACATTCATTAGTTTTGTGTCACCTGCCTTGGCGACTTCCTCGGACAATAATTCGTCGAAATCTTGGCTTGCCTTGTCTTTGAGTTCCTTGAGACGATTCTTCATGGTTTCCACAAGCTGGGTTTGAATTTGAACTTCCGAATTCGTGGGACTTAATGTCTCGCGTGCAATGATGAGTGATTGTTCCAGCTTTGCGATACGCTCAGTCATCGATTCCACGGCGGTATCCCGATTGATATATTGTTGGCGCATCTTCATCAGCTCATCCGCAGGAATCGGTTCTTCCCTGGTTCGTTCGAGTATCTGTGCCTGTGCCTTTAGGCTCATTTCAGATGCTTCCAGTTCTGTTAACCGTGCCATCAGAGACGCAACGTTCCGCAGCATCATATCCTGCCGGCCGCTTAAAGTGGCTGTTCCATACTCTTGTGCCAGCAGATAAATCTGTTTTCTAAGACTTTCCATTTCTTCGGCTCTAACCTTGCGTTCGTCTTCGAGTGTAGCCAGCTTTTTGTCCTCATCCTGTGTGGAGCTGTTAACGCCGATTTCCATATATGCATTGATAAATGCATCGACAATCTGCATAGCCTCGTTATCTTCGGTGGTGTACATGGTTATTTCCAGCAGTTCGCTGCCGCGGGGAGCATTAACGGCAATAGTTCCGTTAATCAGCGCTCGTTTGAGAAGCCAGGCCGGTTCCGGTTTAATATTCGTCGTATCTAATTTCTGTTTTAGTTTTGAGATAAGGTTAGTCGGCTCGTTCTTGAAGATGGCGAGGTCTCGGTTTTTGAGATTATCTGCGACTCTCTGGACGACTCTGCTGCTGGTGACCATTTCCGCCTGGGTATTCATAAAGCTTTGGTAATCGGATATGTCTCCCTTGTCTCTTGCATCCGTCATTATGTCCACCAGGATGGGAGCGACGTGAATTTGTCCGGTTATCACGTGAACGGGTTTGATTAGAAACCATATTGCCGGTAGCCCGAGTCCGCATATTAAAATGAATACCATTAACACAATATACCAGCGGCGAAGGATTCCGGCTGCTAATTTAGGGGCTTCACTGGTCGGCTCGGAGACGGTCTCTAAGCTAACGAAGTTCTGTCCCACAGTAAGGTCGTTTTGTTTTTCGATTTCATTCATTTTTTATGCTCCTTGAATTTTGATTTGGCAATGCATTTCGGGATTTAGTTCTGTTTTATGATAATTTCGTTAATAATCGATCAGTAATTTTCGTTTTATATACCGGTTTTCTATTGCGAAAGCTCATCGGTTTGGACGGGTAATTATTATTTCTTCACGTGTTTCCGGAGGTATTGTAAGTTTTGTGAGAAGCCTAAGTTCGATGACGACCACCGCCAGGGCCAGCGGCATCATTGCATAGCCGCCGAAATCGTGAAATATTTTCTCCCAATATTCTCCCTCGATTATCGTGAAAAGTATTGATGTAATTACCAGTCGTATAGTATTGCACAGCAAGGCGATCGGCAGGCTCGAGGCCAAAACTATCAGCTTTTCCCACCATGCTCGTTTGACCAAAAGGACAACTAATCCGCAAATCACGATAAATGCTGTAATCATTCTCAAACCATTACATGCCTCAACAACAGCGACAGTTGCCCGGCCGATATGGATAACATTTCCTTCACGTACTAAATCGAAGCCCATCAATTCGAGACAAAATACGGCCGAAGATGTTGACCAGCGTTGCAGGGGCAGTGACACAGCGGCTCTTATACGGTTCGGCCAGGGCAGCATCAGGCACAGGAACAATAATATGGTTGCTACCTTTTTGAAGAACTGCCAGCCGAACAATAGCAGCACTAATGCAAAAATGCTTAAAGCAAGGGATAATCTTTCTACCGAGCCATAAAGAAACAACAGCCCGAAAAATCTAAGCGCCTGGGCACCAATGAAAAGGAATATACCGATAACGGATGGTTTGATCGGGCATTGTGCAATTGTTTGTCGCCTGGTCCACAAAATATAAGCCGCGAGGATTGGAACCAGTAATCCGGAATTGTATTCATCGCTTATCATCCATATTTTCCATAGATCAACAAGTCCGGGCCAGTAAGACCAGAGAAAGGCGAGTAAGACCGCGCTTAACATGAAAAATCGAAAAGTTTTTTGTGGACTTGAGAAAGCCCAGGGGAATTTTTCTGAAATTTTGTTTATTTGGGGTTGTATAGCACGTTTAAACCTGCTCAAGCCGTCTGTTGCAAATTTCGCGGCTGTTTTTCGTGAGCGTTGCAGCATTTTCCCGGATTTGTCGGCGATACTCTTATCCTGTATGGTGGTATTTGTTTTTATAGTTGTATTGTAATCAATCACACATCGTTGTATTTGACAGTCTGCTCCCGCCTGCACTCTGTCCCAAAGGACGCTGTTGACAACGATGCTGTCTTTTCCAATCACAACGTTATTCCCGATAATTGTCGGTCCAATTACAACAGCTCCCTTTGAGATGTGCGTGCCGCTCATTATTACAACCGGGCCAAAAATCCGCGCTCCCTCGTCAACGGTTGCATCGGCGGCCATCCAGATATTTTGTGAATCGGTATTTTTTATAAGTCCCAGATCCGGGTGCAATTCGGGGGCATCGGCAAGATAATTATTTACGGAAAAAAGATACTGCTGCCAATTTCGGAAATTGCCTGCATATTTTTGTAGCGTGGCGGCATGAATTTTTTTGCCTGCCCGTAATATAACGGGGATCAATCCTTCCTTAATATCGAAATAGCCGCGTTCCGGTATATATTTTACAATACTCGAGCTGCATATATATATTCCCGATGTCTGCTCTATATGTTTTCCGTTAATCAATCCGGGATTCAGAAACATCGTCAGCTCGGCTCCGCCTTGATTGTGGGCGTCTAATAAGAAGCTTATCTCCGGCGGATTTGTTATATTGGCAGGTAAAACCAATAGTAATTCATCATTTTCTCTGTCGGCTGCATCGCGGATGCACCCGGCCGGTCCTACCGGTAATGGTTCGGCCATGAACTTTAATTCCAGGCGGGTATCTGCATGGAAAGATTCTTTTAGTGACATATCGTCACCACTATAACAGATGGCGACCTGTTTGATTCCCTGATTTGCCAAATGAACAAGCACGTTTTCCAGAGCTGTTTGTCCGGCAATCGGCCACAGGGCCGTCGGTAAACGTGTAGCGAGCGGGCATCGTCCGAAGTCACGATTTCCGACGAGTATAATTGCCTTTATTCTGCTTATTTGAGATTGATTACTCAATTGGTAATAATCCTTATGATTTCTGTTTATATCACTGCACCAATGAATTCCACATTATTGTATTTTTTCGTAAGCTCGGGCCACTGTACCAGGAAGAGGTCGGCGATGTACCTGACCATTCTGCCGGAGAGCGATATCTTTTCGACGTTCGTGATGCTGTCAATCCAGATAATGTCGGCGCCGCTGAGTTTGGCAAGGAAACATATTATACAGCCCGCCGCTGCACCGGTGCTTATGACTACGTTCGGTTTTTCTTTCAGAGTTATTCTTAAACATCTTAGAAAAACTTTCAAAACCTTTATCGGATGTTGTCGATTGCATTCTCCTACAATGTAAATATTACCGGATGTTTGAAGATTGTCCCTGACAACGGGCACCGTAGTGACAAAAAAGGTTTCATATTGTTTCCAGCTATCAGAGAGCTTCTCCAGCTCTGTTAGATGGCCGCCGCTCGATGCCGCAAGACAGATTTTCAATTTATTT
>CAYVXS010000035.1:0-12984 GCA_964454885.1 uncultured Pirellulales bacterium | reverse complement strand
TTTCGACCAGAGACGACCAGTTTCCGTTTCGTTCGACTCCGTTATATACTACTTCGACTTTGTCACCCGGGATACCATATCTGCTTATGATGATATTGCGGGTGAAATGGCTTACCGCGATGATCTTATTGGCTCGCTCCATACCCTGACGCTCTATGTCGTAAATCATCTGATTGACATGTTCACCGCTACGGTCGAACTCTGTCGAGTGAACGTGAACAACCAGTGGTTTTCCACTTATCGAGGACACTGTGATTCCAGCCGGATATGTCATCCAGTCGTGCGCGTGAATAACATCGAAGTCATAATTTTCGAATTCTGCCAATTCTGCGGCGATGGCGGCATAGCGGTGGACTTCCGTGTACATATCACAGCTATAGTCTATAGAAGAGACGAACTGGCTCGCCGAAGTGATATGGGACGAATGAATTTCGTGTTTTTTTCTAAGTGTCTCTTCGATTTGTTTTCTATAGATATCGGCTGTTGAATAAGGCTGTAAGGGAGAATTTATCGTATGGAACCTGACATTTTTAAGTTCACCGAAAGCGGAAGAGTAAATCGTTTTTTGGGAACCGGGAGATAACAATTTGACGTGGGTTGTATATTTACCCTCGACCATCTTGGGCAGAACAAATGTAATTTTCATGCCAAGCTGATTCATGGCTCTTGTAAGGCCATAGCAGGCAGTTCCCAGACCACCACTGATGTATGGAGGAAACTCCCAGCCTAACATGAAAATCTTCATTTTATCCACCTGTCAATTAAGTCCCATAAATATAAATTACTAATGATTCTCAAATTCAAGAATCCGAAGAAAACTCATTTCAAGAAATAATATTTCAAAATTGCAAAATTGTAAATTATAAATAAAGCTCTCTATCGGCAAGATATTCGCTGATCTTAACTTAAGTTACAGGAAAATAAAGTATTTGCTCCTTTGCCTGTAATATAAATCGGGTTTTTAATGAATATAAGTTCAAAAAATTTTGCTAAAAAACCTAAATTTCGATGTTGAAACGTGCTTCTATGGGTCCGATTTAATCAAAACAAGCCATTCCACATCTTGGACAGGCAGAATGGCTTGTTCTAATCGACAATTTTGCAAACATAAGTAGCTTAAACAAAAGATATTAGCGCACATTTTGCATCCTTGCTTGGAAGTAAGAACCAAAAGTCTTTAATGACTCTTACAAATCCTGTGCTTTAACCGTACTGCGACGGTTGGCCTTTGTTCTTGCAATGGCAGCATCGAGCATGCAATAGACTTTGTCGCTGATAGCCTCGAGGGACTCCGACGAGGTCATCATCTTCTTACTTTTAATGTAAGCCTTGACTTTGCTCGCTACGATCAAAGACTCTTTTTTCTTTGCCATTCGAAAAACCTCCTTATTGAAAAGTAAAATTATTATAATAGTCCGGCACCACATCCATAAGCCCGGAACACTTTCTTTTGTTCTTATTATATTGCTGTAACCAAGTTTGCAACAAAAAAATGGCGGTAATTATTAATTTTTTACAACAAATCGATATAGGTCCTATAGGGCTGTTTTTCCGGAGATTGATAATCTGGTCCAAGTTTTTACAGTTTTTCCTCAATATGCGTAGATTTTAATAATTTACAGGTGAGATTTTGTCGAAGGTACCCTCGTGAAAGTGAATATAGCGCTTAGGCACAAGGTTGGGATAATTAAACATTATTCTTATGCAGGACATTAGCTATGAGGACTACAGATTGTTGTGGAGGAAAAAATGGCAAAGCGTCCAAAGAAAAATCATAAATCTCAGGCAAAATTAGAAGGGTATGTCGTCGTTGTCTTTGCCGAGGATATTGAGCAGGCCAGAGAATATACTACGCTGCTGGAATCTAACGATATCCCCACGGTGATAAGCGAACACAACGAACAGACAATCGGTTCGAATGAAATTGCGGTTATGGTTCCGGAAGAATTTCTCGATGAAGCGCACGTTGTAATCGAGTCTCAGCAGGCTTATGATGATTTCTATGATTTTACACTGGATGAGGAAGAAGACAGTGATTTCGACGGGGACCTTTTCGAGGAAGAATTTTAATATGTCTGAAGGAAAAAAAGTAGAGCGTCGCGTCGGCAATGATCGCAGAATGAATGTCGTTGACAGACGTCTTGGCCTGGACAGAAGAAGAGGTCCGGGAAGACGGCTTACCGATGATAGAAAGTCCGCAGAGGAAGGGCAAATGTCCGAAGAGCAGTTTGCTTTCCTTATGGCAATTGACGAGTACAAGAAAAAAAATTCGAGACCGTTTCCAACCTGGACGGAAGTGCTCGAAATTATTAAGGCGCTGGGATATCGAAAAGTAGCCGAGCCGCAGTCGTTCGAGCAATTAAAGAAAAATAAAATTCCCGACGAAGTTCTTTCCTGAACGCGGCCTGATCGGGAAAAATAACAAAGTCACTATCTGATTCGTTTTATCACGAAAATTTCCGATGACGAACAACACGTCTTTTATCATTTCGCCTATTAATTAGTTACTATCGATTTACTTGCCTGCGATGTTCCACCGTAAGCCCCCATATTAATATGTCCGCCGTTCGGAGTCGGTTCTTCGCCGAAAACGCTCCCCGGGTCTCCGGCATCGATACAAGGGCTTGTCACATCGTCCTGAATCCATGTTTGGCTGACGGTATCCCACCGGCCTGCCTGGGATTTCAGATGGTAATCCCTGTTTTGGGGATCTGCAAAACAGGGATCGAGGTCTGATCCACTCCAGGAGCCCTGGATGTTGTTGAAACTAATATCGTAGCTATATTGCCATACGTCATCCGGCATGTAGATTTCGTTCTCCCAGATAATATTGTTAGTAACGGGTGTATGGAAGCAGAAGTCACAGGCTATATCGAGATATAAAGCGTTCGGACGATTGTGAACAATTGTGTTGTTGATAATTGACGGACCTCCCATTTCAGTTGAAATCCCCCCTGATATCAATCCGGAATTGTGGGCTATGATATTATTGGATATATTGCTGAAGTCACCCCAGAGATATATACCGGCACCATCTACGACAGCCGTGTTATCTACGATCCTGTTATGAATTATATTGGCTTCGCAATACTCCAAACATGCAATTCCACCGCCGCTTAAAGCATGATTATTAGTTATCAGACAGTGAGATATTGTCGGGCTGGAAAAAGTTACGTCCGGCGTAACAAAAGGATTATCCGGTTGTTCGCCCCATTCGGCACAGCAGAGAATTCCTCCTCCAATCAGATCAAGGTAGTCATACGTCTCGGTATGGGATTTTTTCGCATATTCGATAGTGCAGTATTCCAGAATATCATCTTCTCCGGAACCGATAAACCTTATCCCGGACCATCCTTCGCTGGTATTTTCTGCTGTAAATGTAATGTTCTTTTCCTGTGTTCCTATCGCACGGAATATGGTATTCTTGCTCGAAGTCAGGCTGAAATGGCCTGCGAATTTAATTGTAACACCCGGTTTAACGGTAAGGATTTGTCCCTGTGGAATATAAATATCTCCGATAATTGTATAAGGACTTTGGGATTGCACCCACGTCCCGCTGACCTCGCCGCCGGGAATAATCGTACCCGATACTCCGGCGCCGTGGAGAGAGACTTGTTTTAGCGGGGCGTTGCTGCAGGTGGAATTTATATAGACGGTTCCGGTATAGTTCTTTTCTTCCGACGGAGCGAATCCGATAACTGCCTGGGCGGAATCGCCCGGTTCTAAAAGAATGTCCTGAACGTTTGTAATTATGAAAAAGGCACTGTTAGGATCATCAATTACGAGATCTTCTACCATAAAGTCTATCATGCCCGTATTTGTAATATCAAGGTTGACGGTCGAACTTGTAGAAAGCGCTATATAACCTGCATCGATCGATGCGTCGGTAGTAATCAAAGGCAGCTCCGCTTGATTCTCGTATGCCCCTATATCGATAATATCACTGTATATCCTCTGGCCGCCAGACAGGTCGGTTGGTGGAAGGTTTACCGTGGTTCCTGCGTTTATGCACGCAGAGGTGCTTCGTAAAGCCCAATTCGCGGATAATCCTTCATAATCCGTACCCGTACCGGGACTGGGAGAGAAGAAGTTTGGATCGATGTCTATATTGCCCTGACCTTCGTAGCCGCCCTGGACGTCGCAATATGTTACATCCGATGAAGAAACGTATGTTTGAATCTGGTATCTTTCGTTACCCCAGATAATAGAATTGATAATTATTGCACCATCTCCGGAACTCGTGAAAATACCCCCGGGGGAATTATTGACGATAGTGCAGTTTTTAATTTCAGGTGCGATTGACTGTTCGGTGAATATTCCGCCACATTGTGGAATTCCTCCCATAGAGCTATTGTTCGCTATTACGGTATTGCTGATTTCAGGATTACTGTAATAGCAATAGATTGCTCCACCCTGGTCCCCGATATTGTTGGTGATTTTACAATTTGTGATAACGGGATTCGAGAGATAGCAATATACAGCTCCACCGCAAATTTCCTGTAAATCCTCTTCGTCATCTTCTGTTGTCAGTCCGGTATTTTTCTTCGAGTACGTAATAGAGCAAAAGCTCAGCTTGTCATCGTCGCCGGAGTTTATAAATCGCAGTCCGGTCCAGCCGACATCCGTGTTCAAGGCCGTAAATTCTATCATTTGATTCTCATTTCCTTCGGCGATTAATCTCTCGTTCTCTCCGACGGTAAAGCTGTAAGGCCCCGCAAACAGAACTTTGACCCCCGGCTCTATAAATAACGACTCATCATCCGTTATCCTGATATCACTACGTATGATATATGGTGATTGGTCCAGCGTCCACGTTCCTGATACACCTGCGCGACCGACTATAATTTCGGTCCCACCGTCGAATGAGCATCCTTTCAGGATTACATTTTTAGTTTTTCCGCCGGCATAATCTATTGTCAGAATTCCGTAATAGCCCCGGGCCTCGTCAGGGCAAAATTTGACATTGAGGGATATTTCCTGTCCCGGTTGCTGTATTTGAAAAGAATCTATATGATTCGAATAATCGTCATCCGATTGGGACACGCGGAATCCGTCCGGGGACGTTATGGAATTTATCAATACACGTTTTGTGGCGTTGTTTTTAATAGATAGTATTTTAGTGTCCGATTCCTGGCCCGGAGAGCTATAAAATATATATGGCGTTGAAGTAATTTCAATACTCGGAGGTGTCGGCTGAATATTGAGAATGGCCAGGGTAATAATACATAAATAGGAAGGAAGTTCGCTCGGAAGTCTATACCAGACATCGGTTATTTCTTCGGGATAAGGCGAGCCCCAGCCGAAGTTGAGATGATATTCGCCGTTCGTGTTATAACCGTCGCAAATTATGATATGACCGCTGAAACCATCCGAAGATCTGATGGCAAACATAGCGGGAATTTTGTTTATGATATTCTCCTGGAGTGCAAGAAGATATTCGTGTGACAAGCTGCCGATTAGATCGGCCGAATAAAAGTAAAATTTATTGAGCAACGCCTGTTGAGAATCGTAAAATGAGGCACCCGAGCCTTCACTGGAATAATCCATGGAAGTGGCGATTCCACAGGCAAAACTGAGCGCCGCCGCATCCGAATCGTTCGGTTCTGTTTGACTGATGTATTTGTCGTTTAAGGTTGCAAGATAACTGTTAAGCTGCTCGAAGGAAGGAAAATCGTACCTTATGCTGTCGCTGTCGATATCAATGCCGTTGTACGTTGTATATGAATCGTTTTCATCGAAAGATATGGTGCACTGCTGATAATAATTGATTACCTGTGCGAGAGCCGTTGCCGTACAACCTACGACACATCTGTTGCTGTCCACAGGGTCGATCGGGCAAAAATCATTATATGGAGAACGTTGGTTCCATGTTGTCTCGACCAAACCGCCGGTCAAGGTTGTATTTTCCTGCGGCCACTGCTGGAACGTATCGGAAGAGTCCGGTATGTCCCCGTTCGTATAGGAGTTCCATAAATTATTATTTTCTATCGCATTTGACCGCCCATATTCCGTTATTGCCTTTATTCTTAATTTCATGTCCTCTTTTAACAGTAGATAAAGCGGATTGTCCTTTTCACTCGAAGGAAACGAGGTTTTATTGGAATAGGCTATAATCGGGTAGATGTTCGTATCTGCGGATGTCGCTATGAATCCGCGAGGCTCCAGTTCGGCTATATATGCAAGAACATCTCCATTTTCATCACGGACCTCTCGAATTTCGGATATAGATGGGCTGATACCGGCGACCCCTGACTCGATTTTAACAATTCCCTGATTTTGTCGAGCATTTTGTGTTATCAGAAATGTTTCGGTTATTTTTTTTACCTGTTCCACATCTGCTGTTTCGGCTTTCAGAATCGAATAAGAGGGAAAAAACATGATGATGGATATTGCCCCCAAAATGAATCTTCGGATGCGAATAAACATAAAAATACTCCTTTTTATCGTTCGTTATTTTAACCTGCGTACTGTTTCGTTTGCCGATATCGATAAAATTTGTGACAACGGATATAAATCCGGTCTCGGGACGCTACGAAAAAAGAATATCTCATTGTTTTTATAATCCGTGTGAAAATGACAGAATCTTTATATATGATTGCTGCTCTTTCGGGCGACAAATCGAAAGAGTACTAAAGGAGAAAGTAAAGGCGCAACGATCGGCTCAATTCTGTCACTATCACTAAGCCCTGCCTTTACCGAACCGACATCCTCCGATAATAACCTTACACATAAATCATTATAACATTTGAGGTTGTGGTTTTACAAGTGGTTATTTCCGATTTGTTGGGACTTTTTTTCGGAACTCAATCACCCCCATCAAAATTAGGGGTAAGGCTGGTTTTTAAGCCAGCTCTCGGCAAGTATGGCGAAATCCTTGAAGTCAATGTGGTTGTCAGGGAATAAATCGGCCTGCGAAATAAGCGGAAAATCGAGTATCCCCGTGCCGTTTGTCACTATATAGGCGATTTCCGGCTGCAGGAGGGCGTAATTGTATATCCGAAGGTCATCTATCAGGCCGTCGTAACCACCGTACCAGCCTGAGCCGATTTGGAATGACGTGACTCCTGAAATAGGTGAGTGCGCTCCGTTTCGGCTGTCGAAGAGGCTGCCGTTAAGATAAATCTGCATTTTTCCCGTTATCGTATCTTTGGTAAAGGCCCAGTGGTTCCAGCGGCCTTCCCATTCGGCTGTATATCTGTGTTCGCCTGTCAGCCGGTTTTCGAAGGACCATGGATATCCGCAGTCCCAGTTATATCTGCCCGGTTGTTTCCAGCAGCCGAGATTTATTGCTATCGTGGGATTGTAATTATTATACTCGAAGTTTGTGCAAAACAAAGTATCTGTATGATGTGTTGAGTTTGCCCCCTTTGCCCAAAAGGCAATAGTAATGCCGATATTTATCTTCGAGAAAACGCCGGTTGCATCCGATATCAATACGGTATCTTCAAAGCCGTCGAATTGCATAGCCAGGCCGTCAACGCCCGGGACAAAGCTTGGATTGCCCCATATTTGACCGCCGGCTCTTCCGGTACTGTCGTTGACGTTACCGTCGAACTTATACCAGGCCACAGGTGACCCGGGAGCGAAAACAGTGACATTTCCCTGTCCCGAAGCGAGCCATTCGTGCGTCATTATTTCGAGGTCCTTGAAATCGACAGCACAGTCATTATTGAAGTCCGCCTTCGGCCTGTTTTCTTCGAGGCACCTCGAGCAGTAGAGTCGAAAATCATCGAAATAAACGAATCCGTATCCAGATGCCGTCGGCTGTTCAGCGCTGTTGTCGAAACCAATCGTTATAGATTCGATATTACTGAGGTTAATGTCGTTCATATTTTGCAGGTCGATCCTCCACACCTGCCAGATTTCTTTTGTAATATCGTTCGCGTCACCTTCGTACGGAATAATTTTTTTATCATCTCCATCATCCAGAACAAAATACATCTGAACTTCTGGATCGTTATTTTCCTCACCGTAAAAAAATAGTTCCAGTGACTTGGCGCCGATAGAAGCCCAGTTTTCAGGGGAATTGAAGTAATATGTGATTTCGGAGAAAGATTGGTCGTCGTAGTAATAACTGAACGCCAGTGATTGTTGCGAATCATGAACAGGCTCCGGTAGTCTGGCGAGATATATATAAGCCCTCGGTATTTGTATCCAGTTGTTGTATATATTACTCATGTTATAAGACTCGAAATCATCCAAAACCGCATAGTCAATTACAGTAAATTTCCATATATCTCCCTCCCATGTATGAGTGCCGTTGACCTCGTCGATTCGCCAGTAATATGTTTTACCTAATTCGAGTCCGCCCGGATTGTACATATTGGCGTCCTGCGGCTGTTGGGGATTATCGACGGGGTCTGCATTCGGACCGACATCATCAGGACAAGTCCCTAAGAAGACCTTATGTTTCTGTGCGGAATAACCCGGTGTCCATTTCAATATTACATCTGAGGGGACATTTGAGACGCCGTCGGGCGGATTCGGATTACAGGCGTTATTGCGGCAATCCGATCGGACTCGAGCTCGCACCTGGGCCAGATCGAATCCCGGTGAGCCTCCCCTGAGGTCGATGCCGAGAATACGTACGGCACGAGGCGTGAACGGCAGCGATACATTCTCCACGTCGAAGCCGATGGTTACAGGACCGTGTGTATTGTTATTCGAAACCACACCGTAACCGAGCAGATATTCTCTTCCGGCTCCATCCGTCAGAAATACCAGAGCCTGCTCTCCGACCGAATCCAGCTCTACAATAAAAACATCTTCTTCGGGGCCGTTAACAATTTCACCCTTGAATAATAGTTCGATCCAATGGTCTATAGGTATAGTCACACCTGAGACGTTTATGGCAGGCGGCTCGCCGACAAGCAGCTCTCCCGGGTCAACCGGAACCGGCCAGCGTCCGTTTGGGTCCATTCCCGTCCATAGGCCTCCGTCGGGATTATATAAATCGAGCAAATAATATGGATACTCGAGATCACTTTCCTGGGCAGGGAGGTATTCACCGGCCGTAAGAAGCCAAAAAACAAATAAAGTAATAAGAAGTAAATTCTTTTGCATTCCGACCCTCCAGCCGGCTTTGTACCAGGACCTGGAAAAGTTTAGAATAGTAGATTACCAGAAATGATTTTAACATCTTTATACCGAATATGCAAGATTAAAGATATATCGAATATCAGCCGTGTAAGTCTATTCATCGGCACGAAGAAAAAGCTTGATATTTGGGGAATTATTGATAAACTTCCAGAGACAATTCACCAAAAATAAATAGTAGCTGTTATTGCAATAGAAGAGGTATAGATAATGACAAGTTATTCACTAAGCCCCGCAGGTGAAAAATTCCCCATCCCGGAAGAAGACCAGTACTTAGCAGAATTTAAACGCGTAGAGTCATTGGCCGAAGCTGCACGTAATGAAGGTAAGGAAATTGTTGTTGTTATGGGTGTCGGATTCGTCGGAGCGGTAATGGCGGCCATTATTGCCGATACCGTCGATAAACAGACAGGCAAACCCGGCAAGTTTGTTATCGGCTGCCAGAGGCCCAGCACTCGAAGCTATTGGAAAATTCCTTTGCTGAATCGAGGTGTTTCGCCGGTCAAAGCCGAGGACCCCCAAGTCGATCCCATGATTGCCCGATGCGTTCTTGAAAAGAAAACCCTGATAGCTACCTACAATAGCGATTGTCTTAAATTGGCGGATTGCGTGGTGGTGGATGTTCAGTGTGACTACACGAAGAACGACCTCGGCAATATGCGAACAGGCAAAGCGGAAATGGGAGCTTTGGAAGCGACCATGAAAACCATCGCCGAAAAAATACCGGCGGAATGTCTGACCTTAATCGAGACGACGGTAGCGCCGGGGACGACGGAATTTGTGGCATGGCCCATTATGAAAAAGGCCTTTGCCGCCCGTGGTATAAAAACAGAGCCCCTTTTGGCGCACAGTTTCGAGCGTGTCATGCCCGGCAGGCATTACGTATCGTCTATAAGGGATTTCTGGCGGGTCTGCTCCGGTTGTAATAAACAAGCAAAAGAACGCGTTGAAAAGTTCCTGCGGGAAGTTCTGAATACCGAAGAATTCCCGCTGACAGTTATGGACCGCCCCATCGAATCCGAGACAACAAAAATTATCGAGAATTCATTCCGTGCTACTACACTTGCATTTCTCGATGAGTGGAGCCTTTTCTCCGAACGTAACGGCGTTGATTTAATAAAAGTAATCAAAGCGATTAAGGTCCGGCCGACACACAGTAATATCATATTCCCCGGCCCCGGTATCGGGGGATATTGCCTACCGAAGGACGGCGGCCTCGGGTATTGGGCATATAAGCATATTCTCGGATTTTCAGACGATATATTCAAAATTACACCGGCGGCAATCGATATTAACGACACCCGCGGCCTTCATGTAGCCACCCTGACAAGGGATGCGCTTCGAAATATGGGCCGCCAGTTGGCCGGTGCGGCGATACTTCTGTGCGGAGCCAGCTACCGGCAGGATGTCGGAGACACCAGATACAGCGGCTCTGAATTGATTGTCCGGAAATTGACGGAGATGGGGGCTGAGTTGCGCGTGCACGACCCATATCTCGAACATTGGTACGAGCTGGAAAATCAGGATGAATACCCGGCCCCGGGACATTCTTTAGCGAGGTTTTTCAGGAACCAGGACGAGCTTGTAAATATACGGGTCCAGAGTGAGCTTTCGATCGCTCTTGCCGGTGCTAAGGCGATTGTATTGGCTGTACCGCATGAGCCTTATCTGGAGCTTGAGCCGGAGAAAATCGTCGAATGGGCTGATGGGCCGTTGGCGGTTATCGATTGCTTCGGGATTTTGGATGACGATAAAATTCGCCGGTATTTCGAACTTGGCTGCGAAGTGAAAGCTTTGGGGCGGGGGCATATTCAGAGGATAAAAGAAGAAGTCAGGACAAAAACTGTGAACTAAAGTGATAGCTTATCCTTCAGGAACGAGTTGTCATTCTGAGCAAATTGAAGAATCTATCCTTTGTTGGCCAGATCCTTCGCTCCGATAAATAACATCGAGACTCAGGATAACACAAGGTGTTACTTTAGCCGTTTTGGGCACTCTCAACTTTAAGGACTTGTCATGGATGATATAAAAAATAAACGAATCGCCATTCTATCACCTGTTGCATGGCGAACTCCGCCGCGGGCCTATGGTGCGTGGGAGACCGTAGCCAGTAATATTACAGAGGGCCTGGTTGCACAGGGATGGAAAAATGTTATGCTTTTTGCTACGAAAGAATCTTTAACTAAAGCGAAACTGGTTGGCTGGATAGAAAAAGGCTACGAAGAGGACAAATCTCAAATCCCGTCTGTCTCCACATGCCTGCACATTTCCAAGGCCCTGCAAATGGCGGATGAATTCGATTTGATTCATAATAATTTCGATTATCTGCCGTTGACGTATATACCGTTTATCAAAACGCCCATGCTGACGACCATCCATGGTTTTTCTGATCCGGATATTCTTCGAGTTTATCATGACCACAAAGATAGCTACTTTGTCTCCATCAGCGATTCCGACAGGGATCCCGGCCTGCCATATCTCGCGACCGTTTATAACGGGATCGACCTTTCGAACCTGACATTCAGGGAAAAACCCGGTGACAAGCTTGTTCATTACGGGCGAATACACAATGACAAGGGGACGCATCTCGCCATAGAAACAGCGAAAAAATCCGGGATGGACCTGATAATTGCAGGGATAATCCAGGACCAGGAATATTTCGATAATCTTGTCAAGCCGCACATAAATGATTCCACGATTCAATTCATCGGCCCGGTTAATCCCGTCCAGCGGGACGAGCTTCTTAAAGATGCTTACGCGGTCCTGCATCTTAATACTATACCCGAAAGGTTCGGGCTGGTAATGGCCGAATCGATGGCGGCCGGCGTGCCGGTAATTGCGATGGATTTAGGCTCCTGCCGCGAGGTTATAGCCGACAAGCAAACCGGTTATTTAGTCAATGATGTTGATGAGGCAGCCGAATCTGTCCGCAAAATAGACCTCATCGACCGAAAAAACTGCCGAAGGCGGGTGGAAGAAAACTTTACGATAGATAAAATGGTCTCCGGCTACGAAAAAGTTTACGAAGAAATCTTCCGTCGAGAAGCCAAAAAAAATAACTATATACATGGATTAAAAAAATGAACAAACTAATTATCACGCGGTATGTAGGCAATCCGATTTTAACAAAGGATGATATTCCATATCCGGTTCAGACAGTCCACAACGCCGGGGTAGTAAAGTATAATGATAAGTACATAATGCTTTTTCGCTCGCACCTCGATACAGGAAGATCAATCATCGGAATTGCAGAAAGCCAGGACGGTTTTAATTTTAAGGCCCGGCCGGAACCTTTTATGACACCGGGTAAAGAGTCTGTATTCTGTGAATACGAGGCGTTCGGAGTCGAAGATCCGCGGATAACATTTTTAGAAGGGGCATATTACATAACATATAGTGCTTATTCGGCGCATGGCGTCCGAATCGGATTGGCGAAAACGCAGGATTTCGAATCGGTTGAGCGATTATCCTTCATCACACAGGCCGATTATCGAAACACGGTCCTTTTCCCCGAAAAAATCAACAGCCGGTATGTGAAGCTTGACAGGCCCCATTCGGATATCAGTCCCTGGTCTATCTGGATAAGCTACTCGCCGGATTTGCGTCACTGGGGTGATTCGAGATTAATCATGAAGCCGGTTTCTTACCACTGGGACGAGATGAAAATCGGTCCCGGTGCTCCGCCGATACGCACTGACAGGGGGTGGCTGAATATCTATCACGGTGTTTTCCCGACGATGGCGGGACACGTCTATCGTCTCGGTGTCGCACTGCACAAGCTCGATGACCCGGCACAAATTCTCGGCGTTAGTGACAGGTGGATATTACAGCCTGAAGATCCCTGGGAAATCACCGGTTATGTCCCCAACGTCGTCTTTACTTGCGGGG
>CAYVXS010000034.1:0-13444 GCA_964454885.1 uncultured Pirellulales bacterium | reverse complement strand
GATGGCCTTTTCTGCCGTCGTTCGGGTCCAGATTTCCTTTTCATGGTTCTGTTTTAAGACATTAAATCTCAGATAGATTTATAAATTGATTCTATTGACATTTTTTTTATGAGAAAAGTTTATTTTGTAGAATCATGTCGAAATTTGGCACTTCAACAAGTCCCACAGCTTCGGCTGATAGATTATTATAAATCCCTCTTAGAGTTGAATTTATATTAGGTAGATGTTCGAGATAATTTAGTATATAGAAGGCATCAAAAGGGGCATTGCGTAATTTTTGAGTTCCGCTTTCAATAAAATCTTTTGAGACATTTAGGCCGTTGTTGGTACACTGCCTTACCGATTCGGTGGAATATTCTATTCCGTAAGTATTCACACAGAATTGCTGCATGAGTGACATGTATTCTCCACGACCACATCCTATCTCAATAATTTTTTTCTCTGTTATAGAATGCTTTTTTACGAATTTGTGAAATTGTTTTCTTCGAAAATCTTTCATTTCCTCTGAAATATCAGCAGCACGTATCACTTCTCTATAATAGGGGACGGGTTCGTTGTTTAGCTGTATTAGTCCGCAACCTGTGCATTGACAGATTTCTAAATCTACTGGTGTGTCGCCTGAAATTGAATTAATATCAGGTAAAAACTGCGAGGCGCTTGGCATACTTTCATAGCGTAATAAGGGATCTTCATAAATCTTATGACCGCATACTCTGCATTTGTTCATAGTCTTGGATTATTTTTTAAGCTAATGGATGTTTTTTTAAATTTGAATGCTACACTACATGTATTTTCTGTATATTTCATGGTATCTTATCAGATTTGAAGGGCAAGTATTATGCCACTTGAGATATCCTACATCTTTATCTGATAAACCATTATTTTTTGGAATATAATTACCTGGGATAAAACCTTTATAGAGTAGCGATATGAAGTGTCCCCTTGTTTTTAATTCGTAGTCTATAATTTGGCTAATTGCGATTGGTTCGGGTGTAATTTCAACCGAAGCAGCGATTTCATTTTCTACCATCTTTGTTAATCTTGTTTCCAAACGCTCTTGATACCTTACAATACTACCGGGTATATGCCAACCAACGCCTGCAAAGGGATCATCTCTCCATGATAAAAGGATACGTTCTTTTTTATCTTTTATAAGCAAATCCACATTTACTAAAGGAGTTACTCTGCTAACAAACAGAAATAATTCCTCCGGCAATCCCGTAGATGGACGGGAAATCTTGCGATCCAAAAATGCAATTGCTTTATTAATATCCATAAAGTCTGGAGGGATTGATTTAAATATTTAAATGTAGCTGTGCTTTGTTCGAATCATACCAGCGGTATAAAGCTTTTATTGATTTATCTATGGGGCTAAATTTAAAATCTTTTAATTCACCCATTAGTAAAGAATTGTCACCGCTATATTCCTTGCCAAGACCACTTTTGCTTATTTCAATATTTATATCTTTGCCGGATATTTGTATGATCTTTTCGGCAATGGTTTTAAAATCGCAAACACTTCCTGTGCAAACGTTATATATTTTCCTTTGAGGTTTGTTATGCATGAACCATTTGACGATTTTTATTAAATCTTCGATGTAAAGATGATCGAAAAAAACGTTTTGACTAATCCTTATTGGTAAATTTAATACTGCGTGACAGCATGCATTAGGAATGAAACGTGTTCGCCAATCATCATATTTGCCAAAGACTCCAAAAAGTCTAAGATTATAGATATTCTCGCATAATTTTGTATATTTGGTCATTATGTATTTCGAGAGACCATATTGATCCGGCGGCACATGCTGATCGAAATAGTTCTCTTTCATTGTAGGTATCCAGTGTTCCCGGCTAAATTCGGCGCCCGATCCAAAATAGAGCATTTTTCCAAAGTGGTCTCTACATCTGGCAATATTGAAAAACATCTTCAAATTATTCTCCAGAACCTTAGTCGGATCCTTAGTGGAGTGTTTAGGTGCAGCATCGTATGTGGCCGTATGAATTATAATATCATAATTTTTTTTCTTAATAAATTTCGCTACTTTTGAAGATTCCAAAAGGTCAAGTTCTTTACGATTGTAAGGTGTAACGGTATATTCACTATTTAAATGTTCAAAAAGATTTCGGGCAATAAAACCGTTTCCTCCCGTTATTAATACCTTCATATTTTTATTGCCTCATTCTTTAGCTAGTGGAATCAATATATTCGATAACAATTCCTCGCGATCGAGAAACGGCCATAGATCTTCCATTGGTTTAGATACTATCTTGCCATCAGGCAATACCTGTGATGACATTTTAGGGGCGGTTGGTATTTCAGGGTCAATCATGACTTCACAAATTATAGTCTCTTTGCTATTTAGGACATCTGTGACTTCATCATATAAATTGTTTTGATTTAAGATTTTTCCAGTTGTCAAACCGTATGCATGGGCCACTTTGCAGGTATTGGGTAGGGTTAGTCCACTGTCAGGGTCGCAGCCGATGAGATTACCTTTAAAATGCGCCCTTTGCATATTGCGTATCGATGCGTATCCATTGTTGTTTAGAATAAATATTTTCAGGGGGAGTTTCAGTCGAGCAATGGTTTCAAGCTCCTGGATATTATGCTGCAGGCCGCCATCACCTATAATACTAATGGTTCTATGGCCGTTGCTCGCAAGACAGGCCCCGATACATGCCGGCAATCCGAATCCCATAGCGCCGAGTCCGGGAGTGTTTAATATGCGTTGACCTCGTTTGAGACGAAATGCCTGCTGAGTTATCTCAGCACTGATCCCCGAGCTTTCGGGGACGATCAAATCTTCTTCGTTTAGAAGATCCGACAGAACATCGAAAAAATAATATGGATTGACAAATTCCGCCGGTTGCCTGTATTCATCGAGGATTACAGGATACCTGCGCATCCATTGTTTGCATTGCATAAGCCATGAAGAATAATCATTAGTTTGTACTTTTTCGAGTGCATCTAATAGTGCGTTTATAAAGACGCCTGCATCGGCATGTACGGGCAAATCAATTAATGTATTGATTTTATTTAGTTCATTCTTATCGATGTCAACGATGACCTTTTTAGCTGCAGGGGCGAAGTTTGAATAGTTATGACCGATTTGACACAGGTCGAGTCTTGCACCGATACACATTAAAAAGTCCGCATTTTGCTGTGTGAAATTAGCTCCCCTTTGCCCTATAATGCCGGGTTTGCCGCAGTAAAGTTCGTGCTCCTCCCATAAAAAATCACCGGCTTTCCACGTCAAAAGGACCGGAGCTTTAATTCTTTGAATCAAGTCATTAAAAGCTTCCAGGGCGTTACACATACGAATACCATTACCGGCTAAAATAACCGGACGTCGGGACCTGGAAAGCATATCGGCAGTTAATGATGCCTGTTTGTTTATTTCGTCGGTTGATAATTCCCCGGATAAAAGATAGTCTGGTAAATATTCAGGAAGGGCATATTCGTCGATATTACTGCCCTGAACATCGAGAGGTATATCAATCCAGACCGGCCCTTTTCTTCCATGAGTGGCCAGATACAGGGCTTTCTGAAGATGATACTTGATCATGCGGGGATTAGTGACTGTAACTGCATATTTGGTAATGGGCTTCAATATCGATTCGATATCAACTTCCTGGATACCCATTTGCCTTACACCGCTTGCTCCGATCATATCGGAACGCTTTACTTGTCCGGATATGATAAAAAGGGGGGTTGAATCAATCCATGCTCCGGCAACACCGGTAATTGCATTAGTCGCTCCGGGACCTGTTGTCACCAGAGCGACTCCAAGATTATTCGTGTACTGGCTATATGCTTCAGCGGCGATAGCAGCAGCTTGTTCGTGAAGACAGCATATTTTCTGCAGCTCGTTATTTCTTCCAAGAGAATCTACCAGGTGCATACAACCGCCGCCGGGAAGGAAGAAGATATGTCGTGTGCCGGTTTCGGCAATGAAGTTAAATACGTAATCGGATAGTTTCATCGTGTTTTTTATTCGTATGTTTTTGTAATAAAGAAAGAAATGTCAGGACTGTTTCGACAGGTTTATTTTTTTGGGAATTCCACGGTCTTGGAAATAATATTCCGTGAACTCCGATGGATTCAGCCTGTTTAATATTATCTTCATTGTCATCGACAAAATAATCCACATGTTGAAGCCATTCTAAATAATCTTTTTTCGACTGGTCATAAACCGGGACCTGACATGCAGCTCGATATGAAGGTATAAAATGATAGGTTCGTATCCATTCGCCAAAATGTGTTAATACCCAGTTTGCGGATACCCCGGCTGCAACAAAAGGAACGGATGTTAATGCAATATTCCGGAATTGCCGACCATGGTTAATAAACCACTCTTTTACAGGGTGTACGGGAATCATCTGGTTGTAAGAAAGACCGGCACGGAAAGCATCCAGAGATTCAAGATACTGTTCTTTCGATACTTTGAGAATTCGATGCGGGGGATTTTCAGACAGGTCTTCATAACCTATTTTGCATTCCGGATGTGTTTTTTTCCACGCCGTATTAAACCATTGTCGCATCAGATCATTAAGCACATCATCGACATCCCACGCAATAGTTATCATTGGTACTTTATTTTATTGGCTGTTCCAGCCAGTCAATCCAGAATGTCATATATGTTTTTCTGTTTTCGGTTTTATCGATCAGCGGATCATCGTAATAAGAATCCGCCTTTATGTGTGTTGTCGATACTTCTTCGAGAATAGCGCCTGTATTTGTCCCGAAACTATGCGGGACGTTTCGTTCTACCGTCAGAAGTTCGCCTGCGGTAAAGTTTTTTGTTTCACCGTTTAGTTTAATCCACCCGCTACCATATAGAATGTGAAACGTTTCTTCTTTCACTTTATGTGTATGTGTGGGATTTCCCTGGCCGGCCAACAGTAAAATTAGCTTTTTGCAATACTCACGATTTATTATATTCATTATTGTACAGCCGTATTGATCGAACTGTTCTATGCCGTAATGATGTGATAGTTCGAAATCAATTTTATTCTGAAGTTTTATACCGCTTTCCAGCACTAATTCTTTGATATCTTTAATAATGCCCAGGACCTTATCGCGTGAATCTGTTATTTGTAAATCTTTCAATAAAATCGGCTGATTTACAGCAATATCCTTTTGAGCCGTTATGTTCAGATATTTAGACATGGAATTTGCAACGAGCTGTCCCTGAAAATTCGGGATGGCGTAGAATACTTTTTCATTGCTAATCTTTTGGCCTGTTTTTATGTCTGTTTTTGCGAAAACTCCTCGCTGAAGACCTCGCAGGTCGCTTTCTTCCTTTTGAGAAATCTCTCTTCGCCGGTTACTAACACCGCACATCACATAAGCTTCTCTGGCTGCTGAAAGCCATTTTGAAATTTGCTCAGGCGTTGATGAATAAGCGTTAAGTTTGTATTTTTCGTTTTGGATACCGACGTGTCGTTCGAAAACGGCCGCTCCCTTGGCGACCGCTATTTTTATTGCTTCGAGATTGTCCGGCTCTTCATGGGTGGAATATCCTATTTGTATTTTCGGATATCTGGATTTGAATAAATCAATCTGGTTCAGCTCCAACAAATCATCAGTAGTAGGATAAGAGCCGACACAATGCATAAGAGTGAACTGTTTTTGCCTGTGCTCGAAAAAGGAGACAACTTTGTCAATATCTTCGAGAGAAGCACCTGCAGTGGAACCAATTATCGGTTTTTCTGTATTAGTTATTCGTTCCAAAAGGGGCCAGTCGGTAATAGAGCAACTCGCGATTTTAATGATATGGTAATCATGTTCTTCTACCAGATCGACGGAGACCTCATCGAAAGCAGTACAAACAGTTATAAATCCGAAACGAACAAGCTCGTCTTTTAATTGCTTAAAAGCTTCTTTTTCAATCCTGGTCTCGGAAAATCGCTTTATATATTTATAATCGTTATTGTTCTTATAATCCGGGTGAATAAAAGTATCCAGGTTTCTATACTGGAATTTGAAAGCAAATGAAAATTCACTGTAATCTTTGATAACTTTTGCAAATTCCCTGATAATGGTTTTGCCGTGGCTAATATCACCCATGTGGTTATTAGCCATTTCAAAAATAAACAGCGGTTTGTTGAAAAGATCAGTCATAGCAGATCCTTTGGTAGTATTTTTAATGATATGTTTATAGAATTATTACTTAGGCAGTCACTATGTCTGTTTTACAAGTTGACAGTCTTTGTTTCGATTTCAGAAATGTAGCTATAACTTCCATCACGTACTCAATTTGCTCGCTACCTATTCCCGGGTATGTTCCCAGGAAAAAAGTATTATTCATTATAAGGTCCGTGTTATTCAAATCACCAATCTTGCGGTAAGAAATGTTCTGATAAGCCGGTTGTCTGAGAAGGTTTCCTCCGAAGATGTTTCGTGTTTCAATCATGTTCCTGTTTAGATAATCGGTTAATTCTGTTCTGGTAAAACCGGTATTTTGTCTCACTGTAACAGGAAATGCAAACCACGCCGGCTCAGAATTTTCAATTGCTTCCGGCAGAATAAAAATGTCTTCAAAAGGTTTAAAACCTGTTTTCCATAGTGAAAAATTGTTGCGTCGTGCCTGGCAAAAATTATCAAGCTTTTTCAATTGTTCCACGCCTATCGCCGCCTGGATGTCCGTCATCTTAAGATTGTATCCTATGTGCGAATAGACATACTTATGGTCATATCCGAAGGGCAATGTCCCAAATTGTCCTGAAAATCTCCGTCCACATTTGTTGTTTTGCCCCGGGTTGCAGTTACAGTCTCTGCCCCAGTTCTTAAGTGATTCGACAATTTTAGCAAATGTATTATCTGAGGTAAGTACGGCCCCGCCTTCTCCTGTGGTAATATGATGTGCCGGATAGAAGGAACATGTGGACAGATGCCCGAACGATCCGGTTGGTTTTTTATTATATGATGACCCCAATGAATCGCAGTTGTCCTCAATGAGATATAAATGGTACTTATCTACGATTTTCATGATTGCATCGATATCAAAGGGATTACCCAAAGTATGTGCCAAAAATATGGCGCGGGTTCTTCGGCTTATGGCAGCTTCTACTTCCTCGATATTTGCATTGTACGTTGGGATATCTACATCCACGAGAACCGGAATAAGACCATTTTGAATAATTGGATTAAGTGTTGTGGGAAAACCTGCCGCCAGGGTTATAACTTCATCTCCCGGTACAAGTCTTCGGTCACCTAACAAATGAGATGTAAGAGCCGTAATTGCTAATAAATTTGCAGAGGAACCAGAATTAACCAAAGGGGCATATTTTACACCTACTTTTTTGACCAGTTCATTTTGGAATTCTTCGGTAAAACGACCCTCGGTCAGCCAGAAGTCAAGACCGGCATCAACTGCATTTATTAATTCATGGTCGTCAAAGACACGGCCTGCATACCTAACCGGTGTTATACCCGGCTTAAATTTGTTTGAAGAAAATGCCTCGTGGTAGTATTTGCTTACAAGGTGTAGGATTTCTTTTCTTGTTTCTTGTGGCCTTTTCATTATGATTTTTTGTCAATATGTGGGGGAAACATCATAGTCTCTGATACGGGTTGACACTGCTGTAATCAAGTTTTGCTCGGTGAGTTCACTTTTATCAGCCCATTTTAGGTTTTTTTGTTTGGCTTTTTGATAGTATGCCAAAATCTGTTTTCTTGTAATTTCTGTTGTTTTTTCTGCATCCGGCTGGGATTCTATGATTTCACGATACCAGCTCACAGTCTCTTTCACGGTCGTTTCGAAATCCCATACCGGTCGCCATCCTAAATAGTGCCAGGCTTTGTCCGTGTTCAGACTCAGGAGGTTTGCTTCATGAGGTTCATTAGTGTCGGATTGTGATTTCCATTTTCCCGGCCAGTGACGACAGACTTCTCTGGCAAGAGATTCGACACTTCGATTGGACTCGATACCTGGCCCAAAATTGTACGCCGTACAAAGCGTTTTGTTCTTTAAATTGTTCGTATTAGTATAAATTCGCTGTCCCAATAGAAGATAACCGGAAAGCGGCTCGACGACATGTTGCCACGGACGCGTTGCCCCGGGATTACGGATTGAAATACATTGTCTCTGACTTAGAGCACGGATACAATCCGGAAGGATTCTATCCTGAGCCCAGTCTCCTCCTCCGATGACATTGCCGGCACGAGCGCTGGCAATTGTGACTGGATTTGATGTTCTGGTCGTAAAAAATGATTTTCGAAAAGAATGGACCGCCAGCTCGGCACAGGCTTTACTCGAACTATACGGATCATGTCCCCCCAATGGATCGTTTTCACGGTAGCCGTGAATCCATTCGCGATTTTCATAGCATTTATCCGAAGTTATAACGACGACAGCGCAAGGTTTTTTAAGAGTTTGTAAAGCATTAAGAAGGTAAACGGTGCCTAAAACATTCGTTTCATAAGTCAAGGCGGGATTCAAATAAGACCGTCTAACCAGTGATTGTGCCGCTAAGTGAAAGATAATATCCGGTTGAGCTGCCTGTATACTGTCTGCCAATACATCGGGGCATCGAATATCTGCAATTTTGTGCTCTAATCTTTTTTCTAAATTCAATTGCCTAAAAAGAGATGGATTTGTATCAGGCTCCAAACTATACCCGATTGGATTTGCTCCAAGTAAAAGAAGCCATTCGGAAAGCCAGCTACCCTTGAAGCCAGTATGGCCTGTAATTAGAATCCGTTTATTTCTGTAGAAATCTTCGAACATGAAAGTCAATATAGCTGATAAGACATTTTTGCCTTTGCGGATATTTCATCTATGGCAAAGTCAATTTCCTTGTCCCACACTTTCCACGGCGCTTTACCGGTATTCCATAATTCCTCAAGCTTGATTTTATCTCTCATTGTATCCATGGCCTGCCAGAAACCGCGATGTTTGTATGCGCAAAGCTGGCCTTCTGCCGCCAGGCGTTCGAGAGGTTCTCGTTCCCATATCGTACTATCACTCTGAATGTAGTTTATAACTTCAGGCTCAAGAACGAAAAAACCACCGTTGACCCAGGCACCGTCACCTTTGGGCTTTTCCTGGAATTGTCGAATTAAATCTCCTTCAATGTTTAAAGCCCCGTACCGGCCCGGCGGCTGGATAGCCGTCATGGTGGCAATACGACCACCTGCCCGGTGAAAATCAATCAGAGAATGAAGGTCAACATCTGCAACGCCGTCACCATAAGTAAAGAAAAATGGTCCCTCGTCAAGATGTGAAGCGATGCGTTTTAAGCGCCCCCCGGTCATAGTATCGAGGCCGGTGTCCAGTAAAGTAACTTTCCATGGTTCGCAGTGATTGGAATGCACTTCCATTTCGTTATTTCGCATATCGAAAGTAACATCCGACATGTGCAGATAATAATTAGCGAAGTATTCTTTGATGTAATAACCCTTGTAACCCAGGCAGATGATGAACTCATTTATATTATGATATGTGAAAAGTTTCATGATATGCCACAGTATCGGTTTTCCGCCTATTTCTATCATGGGCTTGGGTCGTAAAAGCGTTTCTTCGCTGATTCTGGTTCCTAATCCTCCTGCGAGAATAATTGCCTTCATAATAGTCCTCTTTTTTTATCAATGTGACAATGCCTTGTGATATATGTTCGAATCAAGTTTATGTATAGTTTTATCCCGTCAGGCTTGTGACACTGTGTTCCTCAAGTAATCGACCGAAAAGTGTCAGACGCCTGCCTGCGGATTCAAGGGAGCCATTGGTATTTACCTGGACCTCCAGATTAAGTGGGGGGCCTGAACGGCGGTCACGGATTGACAGAGTTGATCTGATTGTATCACCTGTTCTTATGTCCCCATTATTTCTTTCCCAGGTTAATGTTCGTCGGGTTCCGTCACGATTGGTTAAAGGCAGCAGACTTCTGGCAAATCCCATTCTCTCAGCGGCGAAACAGACCGCCTGCCACCATTGCTCAAAAATTTGGGCGTTTCTGAAGTAAAGCTCGATTTGCTCGAAATTTTCAATTTCCTGTTTTGTTTGCTGGGCGATTGTGTATTTTTGTTTCAGACCGGTTAACATTTCCCTGAATCTGATAGCTCCGAAAGCTCTGAATACGAGGATCAGCAGTAGTAAGATACAAACAAAAACTATAATTGTCTGAGCATTACGGGTAACTAACATAAACATTCCAAGTCCGACGGTTACCAGGGTCAGGCCATAAGCGATAAGTACTGCGTGACGCTGATGGAGACCGAGTGCTAAAAGCTTATGATGAAAATGGCTGCGATCCGGGGAAAATAGTGACCTGCGTTCGAGAAATCTTCGCATAATACTGAAAAAAGTATCGAAAACAGGTATTCCCAAGGCCAGAATCGGTAGAGCTAATCCAACAAGAGTCTCAGTCTTTGAAGCACAGAAAATGCTTGCGGATGCTATAGTGAATCCCAGAAACTGACTGCCTGAGTCCCCCATAAATACTTTTGCAGGGTTGAAATTAAAGAATAGAAAACCTGTCAAAGCACCGAGCATGGACAGCATGATTATTGTCATAACCTGGATGCCGAAGTGCAAAGTAAGTATTGTAATAGCTCCACAGGCGGCCGCACAAATGCCCGCCGCTAAACCATCAAGACCGTCAATCAGGTTGATTGCGTTAGTCAGACCGACAATCCAAAAGACTGTTATTGGCCATGAATACCAGCCAAAATGAATAATCAGCGAGTCGGTTATCGTAATAGAATCGATTCGAATACCTGCCTGGCATACTACCAGCGATGCTGCTATTTGAGCAAAAAGCTTTATTTTTGCCCTCATACCATAAATATCGTCAATAAGACCGACAACGAAAATAAGGCTAACCGCCGACAACAGGAAAAGACCTTTGTAGCCGGTGAGAAATATGTTGTTGCTACCGATTTTTGATAACAATAATAAAGGTATGATAATACCTATCGTTGAAATGAAAATTGCGACACCCCCTATGCGTGGAACAGGGCGTGAGTGAACTTTACGGATGCCGGGATTATCCATAATACTGGATCGGTGAGCAACAAAGATTATAACCGATGTGCTTATGATCGAAAGTATGGTTGAGCCTATATATATAGATAAGAAGGTTTTAAGCATTTCTATTTATTTGAGGTTTTTTCGGTAGTCTCTGCGCACACTCCGTCCCCGTCGGTGTACCGACACGGGGTATAGGTTGAGATATTTAGTTTCCGGCTTTTTCCGATAGCCGATATAGTTCACTTTGGTTGATGGATCGATGCTGATAAGTTTCTTTACCCCATGTTGCCGGATTTACCGAAAAGTCAGCAACAAGTGTCTGGGCTTCTTTGGAATCGGGACGCAGTCTAAGGCAAATCCTCGCTTCGTGCATCGCCTCGGGCATTCTTTTCGTCTGGGCAAGTAACTTCGCCAGTTCGATTCGCCATCGGACCTGACTGTAGTCGAGTTCTAAAGCCCGACGATAACACTTTATTGCTGCTTCGGTATTTTGTTGTTCTTTATAGATGCTTGCCAAAGAAGCAAGGACCGGGGCGGATGCATCAGATTCAGAGCACATCTTTTCGAACGAAATTTTTATTTTTTCCCGGCATTGCTTTGCAAGATCATCGTATTGGCCCTCCTCGAATACAAGGGTAAGGTAATGCAGCCGGCCGGCATCATCTCCTGCAAGTGACATAGCTTTGTCCGGACGACTGAGATAATCGACGTATATTCTCACAACATCTTTAAATAATCCACCGTCAAGCCGTACGGCCCTGTCAAATTTGGCGAAACAATCTTCATATCTGCCTTCGGATATATCGAGATAACCGGCGATAAAGCAGGCCATCGGATCGCAGGGAGCAAGCAGATATCCTTTTTTAATGTTATTTGCACCAATTTTCCGGTTGAGAATATATTTCTCAATTTGCCCGACAAAACTATAGGTTGGTCCATAAGTCGGACACAACTCACGAGCTTTATGGAGTTGTTCGACAATGTCATTAATGACCGGGATTGATTCTTCAGGGACGGATGTATTTGAAATATCCGGATTTCCTGAGCGATTTATCGACCGCCAGCGATACACATTTAGCATGTACATGTTTTTCACATTTTCCGGCTCTAAAAATATTGCAGCGGATGCATGATTAAGTAAATCTGCGTATATGGCTTCTGTTCCCTGCCAATTTGTTTTTGCAAGTTCTTTTTCAATAGATTGAATATGATTCCTGTGTTTTTCAGCTAGGCGACTGTCATTGGCTCCGATAATTATCCATACCCAAATTCCACCTACGCCGAGTAGTAAGGCTGTTTTTATAATTTTATTTCCAAAAAGGTGCTTTTGTTTTATGACTGAATTTTTGATTTCTTCCCGCCGACTCAATGCTATTAACAGTGCGCAGAATATGGCGGATAAAAATGCGTTTGCCGGGAGGTGTTGACCGAAATCACCAAAGCTGTGGATTAGTATTGCCATCAGACCGAAACTCAGACCGTATGCAGCCGAGTATATAGGTCTGCCGGAGCGAAGAATGTTCCGGAAGAAGTGAAACCAAACAATCACGGCGAATACGATAAGAAGGCTTAAGCCGACCAATCCGGTCTCCTCTGAGGCCTGAGCATATTCATTTTCAGCATGTGTGGCCAGGGCTGTGACCGTGGAATTATCGAACATCGGGTACACTACGGAATATGTTCCTAATCCGGTCCCAAGCAAAGGAAATTTTGACCATGCTTTAGTCGTATCTTTGAGCATCTGCAACCGTAGTGCCCCGGCATCGTGTAGATTCCTGAGAGTTGCCAAACGGTTGTAAACGGCATCAAAACCCGTGTACAGGACACAGGTGAACGCAATCAATGCTATGGCAATCATCGTCCAGCCATTGCTTCTGAGATGTCGCTTCGATGAAATGAGTAATATAGTGAAACTCATAGCGATAAGCATGCTGACCATGGCACCTCGTGACAGAGAGATGAAGATTGTTGCCATTCCGATACCGATAATGACTACGAACAGCCACAACAGAAGGGCGGATCCGGTGCAAAAATACTCGAATACTGTCGGCAGTGTTATCTTTTTGTTGAAAAAAACCTCGTGCAGTTTCACTATAAGATAACCGAGCGTAGCTCCAATCGACAAATTTAAAAACTGTCCGTAGTGACTGCGGTTGACGAACGGCCCTGAATATCCTTTGTAATACCATTTGGATATTAACCAGTGGATTTTGTTGTTTCCAAGGAGGTTCTGGGTCAAGGCGATAAAAGCGATCAAGGCCCCGATTAATGCTATAGCTACAAGAAGACGTTTTATCTGCTCAGGGCGGCGGAAGATATTAAGAACAACTACGAACACTGCGGCGATTGCCAGTATTAATCGCAGGTCATGCTTTGTAGCGAAGGGATAAAAGCTAAAAGTCATCGATTTGAGCACGGTATCACTATTTTGTAAATCACCCAAGAGTTCTTTTTTCAATTCCGCAGTATTC
>CAYVXS010000033.1:0-13502 GCA_964454885.1 uncultured Pirellulales bacterium | reverse complement strand
GTTTTTAACAGGTAAAGGAAACAGGATTTTTATGTCGTTACCAGTAATAGCAATAATAGGCCGGCCGAATGTCGGCAAAAGCAGTCTTCTCAACGCCCTGACGGGACAGATGATAAGCATCGTCGAGCCGACCGCCGGAGTTACAAGAGACCGGGTTAGTGCGTTTATCGGAAGGGACGATAATAAATATTTCGAGCTTATCGACACCGGCGGATACGGTATTGTGGACAGCGACCAGCTAAGCAGTCATATCGAACAGCAAATCCACCAGGCAATCGCCTCGGCCGACCTCGTGCTTTTCATGGTCGATATTCGCGACGGGCTTGTGCCGTTGGACCAAACAATCGCCCAGTTGCTGCGAAAGAACAACCTCGACGTTATCGGCGTGGCCAACAAGGCCGATGCGGCGAAAATGTTCCCCGCCGCGGCTGAATTTACAAAGCTCGGCTTCGGCGAATTTATATGCATCTCCGCCCAGAATAATCTCAACAAATCCGTCCTTCTGGACAGGATTTTCGAAAAAATTGCTTCTATCGAAACCGGTGTCCCCAAAGAGCCCGTAATGAAACTGGCTATAGTCGGCAAGCGAAACGCCGGCAAGAGCACTATTGTCAACGCTATGGTCGGCTCCGAGCGAGTCATTGTCAGCGAGACACCGGGCACAACCAGGGACGCCGTCGATGTACGATTCGAGAAAGACGGAAAGACCATCATCGTCATCGACACTGCGGGGGTCAGAAAAAAAAGCAGCATGACCAACAGCATCGAATTTTACAGTTACGTCCGCGCAACAAAATCGATTCAGCGTGCCGACGTGGTGCTGCTTATCATTGACTCGACCGTTCCCATTTCACAGGTGGACAAGAAATTAGCCAAATTTATCACAGAAGAATATAAAAGCTGCATTATAGTAATCAACAAATGGGACCTTGCCAAGGATGTGGCCGCAACCGAAGATTACCACGAATATCTTACTAAAATGCTGCCGGGCCTACGATACGCACCAATAGCGTTTACAACCGCAACCGAGTCGAAGAATATTCAAAGTGTGCTTGATTTAGCGATGGAGATATTCAAGCAAACGACAATGCGGATATCGACAACAAAGCTCAACAAGGCCGTCGAGATTATAAAGCAGGAAAAATTCATTTCTAAAAAAGGCGGGAAAAAGGGCGCGCCAAAGATTTATTATGCAACACAGGTCGCGGTTAATCCGATTACTATACTTATGTTCGTCAATAAGCCGGAACTATTCGAAGAGAACTATTTAAGATTCGTGACCAACCGCTTGCGAACCATGCTGCCTACTCAGGAAGTACCGATTCGGCTGCTAATTCGCCCTCGCAGAGCGGAAAGAAACCGCGGAAACCTGCGCAGGTCAAACTGAATTATTTGTGAAAAAAATCTTGACTTTTTGTGTAAAAAAATATACTGGAGTATTGTATGTTAGTTGCAATTCTCCTTATTGCCGTTGTCATCTTCATACTGGCATACGCCTTTTATGGGCGGTTTCTGGCCAAACGATACGAACTGGACGATTCCTGCTCGACACCGAGTCACACTAACTATGACGGCATCGACCGGGTGCCGGCACACAAGGCTGTGCTGCTGGGTCATCATTTCTCCTCTATAGCCGGAGCCGCCCCTATAGTAGGACCGATTATCGCCGGACTGGCCTTCGGATGGCTGCCTGTAGTGCTCTGGATCGTCTTTGGCACTATTTTCATAGGCGGTGTTATCGATTTTTCCGCCTTAATTGCATCAATCCGGCACAATGCACGTTCTATAGCAGAGATAGCCAAACAATATATGTCCCCCATGGCCTACAGACTTCTATTGGCCTTTATATGGCTGACCCTGGTTTATGTCCTGACAGTTTTTGCCGACCTGACCGCTACAACATTTACGGAAGACGGCGGCGTAGCCTCATCCTCGTTAATCTACATAGCTTTAGCAGTGTTTTTCGGCCTCGCAATTAATAAAATGAAAGTCCCCCTCTTGTGGGCCTCGATGGTATTTATTCCTCTCGTCTTTATAGCAGTCTGGGCCGGTCAGAAAATACCGCTCTCGGCCAATATACTTCCTGAAATTATCGCTGGAGAACCGAAAAAAACATGGGCGCTCATTCTGGTCATCTACTGCTTTATCGCTTCTACAACACCTGTTTGGATTCTCCTGCAGCCACGGGATTATTTGTCCTCTTTTCTTCTGTATGCCTCCGTTTTAAGCGGCTTCGCCGGTATAATTGCAGGAGGATTCAGCATCCAATACCCGGCACTAACATCGTGGAGCGTACCCGGTACAGGCACGCTGTTTCCTATTTTATTCATAACAGTCGCCTGCGGGGCGTGTTCGGGATTCCACTCAATCGTAGCTTCGGGGACATCCTCGAAGCAATTAAATAAAGAGACCGATGGAAAAGCCATCGGCTACGGCGGAATGATACTCGAAGGAGTCGTTGCAGTGATAGCACTGGCAACCGTGGTTATGCTGCCAAAAGGGGACGCGCTTACTAAAGAAGCGCCTTTGATTATATATGGAAAAGGAATAGCGAAATTTCTATCAGTGCTCGGATTCTCGGAAAAGATAGGCTTTTCATTCGGCCTGTTAGCGCTTTCAGCTTTCATCCTTACGACCTTGGACACCGCTACAAGGCTGGGGCGTTATATCTTCGAGGAACTTTTCAACCTCAAGAGCAGGCACTCGCGTTATTTTGCCACGTTCGCAACACTCACATTGCCGACCATATTCGTCCTTATCAATCTAAAGGATGCCCAAGGCAATTCAATCCCGGCGTGGAAAGCTATCTGGCCGGTATTCGGGGCAAGCAATCAGCTTCTGGCCGGTTTGGTGGCGCTGGTCATAACAGTATGGCTGCATAAGACCGGGAGGAAGATGGGATTCATTCTCGGTCCGGTCTTCTTTATGAACATAGTAACCGTCTGGGCGCTCGTTCTTTTGCTGCGACAATACAAGCTTTCGGCCGTCGGTATCATAGCGGGAGTATTGTTACTGATGGCTGTCGTTTTAATCGTGGAAGCCTGCAAGACTTTTAAAAAGATCATCTCCTCTTAGTAGGTTTCTTTTGCCGGTGCTATGAACGACTATACAGGCTGTAACCGCATTTTATATAATAAAGGACCTAAGGAGATACCGGTACAAGCTTAAACGTGGCGGTCGCTTTCGGATTAACTAATTCGATCTCGTTTCTTCTGACATATTCCTCGGGGAAATTATAAATTACATCCCGCTGAATCTCCAGGCCCTCCTCGGCTTTATTTACATCCTCATCAAGAATTACTAAAAGGACCTGGAACGACATGTCTTCGTATGCCTGTTTTGCAGCTTCGGTAGCCCTAACGGCAATACTCAATACCTCGACCAGATTTTCGACCTCTGCTATGTATTTACCCTGGGTGTTGGCACTAAATCCAAAGACTAATATCGGTTGATCTATGGCATATTCGACACGCGGATCTTCCTGCAACGGCATCTTGATTTTCACAGGTACCCTCGCCTGTCTGTTCTGACCCGTCGCCAATTCGATGTACGGTGTTTTCGTGATTGCTTCTTTTCTGGCCCTTGTGATTTCACTTTGCGACAAAACAACATAGGCTGTAAGCTTTTCACCACCCCAATCCCGTGGCACGTACATAACGACTTCCGAGGGATCAACCGTCTCAGGCTCCAGGAATGCCCTGTCCTGATTCTGTACTCTAACAGTCAATTGTCTTTCAACCAGCTCAACGACATTCACATCAACAACATTCGGCTCGCAAGCCGGGATACTAAGACCCAACTGGTGTATCCAGTCATAATTACGAAAAAAATCCTGTACTTTCAGCTCGTACTTCCCCTGCTTGGTATATCCATATCGCTCCTGATATTCCGTATCCAGGATAAATTCGAGCTTCTGGGGGTCGTTACCTATTATTCTTTTGGCATCATTTATTTTAGAGACCGGTCCTTTGAGAACAACATTGTTAATATCTACAGTGGATTCGCCTCCGAAACTGATCCAAAGCTCGGGTCTGGACCTGCCCATTTTGATTGTAATTCTGGGGATAGGATATTCAGTATCGGTTGCCAGGTCCGCCCAGACCCAGATCAGGGCAGTTAAAAAAACGACCACAGCTATCTTTTTCAATTTTATTTTTTTCAATTTCATTAATAACCTAATACATCCGGCTACAACTCTTTTCGCCGATTCATCCTTCGTAGTACTACGGAGAATGGAGACGAGTCCGGCGCGGCCGCCTCTACGAGAGCACGCTCGCCAGATGTTTTTTCAGCCTGTCTTCATCCATATTCCGGGTAAGTTTGCCGTTCTCTACGAGAGAGATAATCCCGGTTTCCTCGCTCACAACCAGACAGGTGGCGTCCGATCCCAGGGTGATGCCGATAGCCGCCCGATGGCGCGAGCCAAGCCCGATGCCGCTCATACTCGATGCCTCGGCCAAAGGTAACTGCACTCTCGCGGCAAGTATTCTGTCACCTCGGATGATAACAGCCATATCATGGAGCGCTGTTCCGGGATAAAAAATGGACTTGAGCAGCTCTGATGTAACCCTGGCATCAACTCGTACACCTGTTTCGATAAATTCTCCCAGCGCCACACGTCTCTCGATCACAATAATCGCTCCGGTCCGGTCGGCCGAAAGATCCTTTACCGCGGAGGTGATCTCCTCGGCTGTTTTGGATAAATGCGGTGAAGAGCCTAACCACAGGTGGCCTTGCCCGATTCGCATCATGGCTCTTCGGACCTCCGGCTGGAACGCGGCAACTGCGATAATTAAAACACCAATCAAAAAACCGCTGTAAAGATACTGCAGCCGTTCCAGACGTAAACCACCTACGACCAGCTTAAGGATTAAAAAACCTACGATGAGTATGAAAATGACACCACGGAACAATCTTTCTCCGCGTGTACCTTCGAGAAAATCCACCGCCCAATAGACAACCAGCCCGATAAATATCAATTCTATTGCTACGCGCCACCAGCCGTGAGACGCCACTCGGCTGAAATAATCAACAAGCGTTTCCACAAGTCAAATCCTTTTTAAGGTGTACTATCGCCGCAGAAATAATTTCCACTCTCTTACGGTCCTATGACCCATGCTCTGTATGTCAGGGCATCCTCTTGTTACTTAGCCTGCTCGGTTGACTAAGAAGCAGCGACTCATCGGCATCCTCCATTAATTCCTGCTGATCGATACGGAGGTTCCGCAGATGTCTTCTGTTTCCTTCTGCGGTTGTCTCGCCCAACTGCGAGCAGGAGCAACCAAAAGTCAGAAAAATCAAAGCAGACAAAAACACGGCCAGGATAACCTTAAATACAAAAGCCGAAACGCTTTTCATCATATCTCCCTTTAAATCCAGGCATTTTTTGTAAAGAAAGATAAACATCCTTCCGTCGGTCAAGGGGCTTTTTATATTTTAGCAATATACAAAGCCACACAAAATCAGATTATAACAACCTCTAAAATCACTGTCAATGCAAAAGCCGCGATAAGTATCCGTATAGCTTGATTTTTTGCGATTACAGGAATTCTCCGAACGCTGCTCGTCCGATATTATATACAAAAGACAACATAAGCCATTCCTGCTATATGCGGTCAAAAGGACTAAACTATTGTATTTACCCGACAAATTTGATAAAGGAAGTACCAGATACGGTTCTACCGATATATGGAGCACAAGTGCATAAGAGCAAAGGAGCATAAGAATTAAGACTTATGCGCTTATAACTTTTGCACTTAATATCTATTTATTTTGGGAGTTATAAAATGAAGAAACTTATAAACTATTTCATCAAAGGTCTTTTAATTTTCGTCCCCATTGCTTTAACGGTTTTTTTACTTATCTGGGCTTTTACCAGTCTGGATGACGCATTGGGCCGTCTGCTTAAAACAGAAAAGATTCCCGGCCTGGGACTTTTGCTAACGGTCGCTCTGATTACCGTGATCGGTTTTCTCGCTTCAAACTTTCTTGGCCGGAAGTTTTTCGCTCTCATAGAGAAGATTTTCCGGGGACTGCCTCTGGTCAAGATGCTGTATTCGGCCGTCAAGGATATGATCGAGGCCTTCGCCGGTGAGAAAAAAAGTTTCGACAAACCCGTTCTTGCCTCGATAGCTCCAGGATCGGCTGTAAAAGTGGTTGGTTTTATCACAAGAGAAAGCCTTGAGAACTTCGGACTCGAAGACTATGTGGCTGTGTATATGCCTCAATCCTACAATTTTGCCGGGAACGTGTTGCTGTTCCCGAAAGAAGCCGTCAAACCGTTAGACGTGGAAAGCTCACAGGCAATGGCCTTCATAGTCTCCGGCGGAGTTTCCTGCGGGTCCTGAATAAAAAATCACAAGTGCATAAGCCTCACATTCTTATGCTCTTATGCACGTAAGCCCAAGAACAGACGCCCGCTTGTTATACCGCCCCGTAATAAAACTGTAACCACGGATTAAAACGAACCTTTTTGCGGACGATGCTGTATTTATATTTATATTCGAGAAAAACTAAATGAAGCCACGAACGCTAATTATAACGTCATTGCTGATATACCACGCATTTTTTAACAATGCTGAAGGTCGTCTTATCGCAAGGCAAAAAAGAGAAATCCGACTTCCCGCCGTTAGAACAACTCCCCAAAGTAATATAGTTGAATTCAACCTGTTCTACGATTTTACAGTTTCGGGACAAACCCGCACAATCAGTTTAACCGCCGTCGTTCCAAAAACCATCCCAGACAGACAAAACATTATTGACATTCAGTATTCGCCAAAACCATCGAGGATTTTCGAGAAGAACGGCAATCGTTATGCCGAGTTCATATTCAACAAACCTGAGAAAGAAATCAATGTTGGCATCAACATCAAAGCGGAGCTATTTAAATACGACTTAGTTACGGCAAAAAGAAAACGCCCGCCGCCCCCCCGCCGTTTTGCTTCGCCAAACGAAGCTGCGGGGCCAGATGCGGGGGCAGGCACACTTAACCACATATCGGAAGCCGGACTCGACGACTTTTTGAAGTCCGAAAGATATATAGATAAAGACCACCAGGAGATTCGACATATTGCCGAAAATATCGAAGGTCAAACAGAAGAAGAAATCGTAAAAAATATATATCACTATGTTATCGATCATTTGGAATACACTACTCACGGCAAGGGACAATGGGGCGCCGTTAAAGCCCTCCAGGAAGGAGAGGGAGACTGTTCGGAATACTCCGATCTGTTCGTGGCTTTATGCAGGGCAAAAAACATCCCTGCCAGAGTCGTTACGGGTTACATGGTCAGGTTCGACCTGGATTCACCGAAACATGACTGGGTCGAAGTATATCTTAAGGATTATGGTTGGGTCCCCTTCGATCCGAGCGCCGGTGACGTCAGAAGCACCAGAGTACAGGATATAGTTTTCAGCAGATCGGCCCCGGTGTATATCTATTTTTCCCATGTCCGCAACGACGAAGTCCTCCGGAATTATCACTTTGCTTCATACAGGTACTGGGGTGACAGGGTAAAATTAAAAGACTCAATCGAATTCAGTCAGCCTGTTCCGCCGAATTCAAAATAAACCCGGCTTCGTCAGGGCATCCCATAGGGACGCCGAGGTGACGCCCGGTAAAAGTAACAATCATACCTCCCAGTTAAGCTTGTCCTGATATTTAAAGTAGAACCGCCCGAGCAAATGCGCTACAACAAAAGTTGAATACAGAACGATACCTTCGAGCAAAATCATTAAAAACATTCTACTTACAAGATTTTGCCCCATCTTTTCCGTTCCTTGAATATGAGCGAAAAATACCACGATAATAACGATCGTCGCCACAAGAAACACAAGCCCGCTGTATTGAATAAAAGTACTAAATATGGAGCCCAGAAGTAAAACAGGATTGAGACCGCGAATAGAGTCGAACATCACACAGGCCAATAAGCCCATCGGGAAAAAGAATATTCCATAGGCCAGAAGTAACCAGAAGAGAATATCCATTCTTTGAAACCAGAAAAAATAAAAGCCGACCGGTCCGAAAAAGACCAGATAACAGCCGACTATATGAAGCCACTGAGTGTACATCTCGCCAAGACCGCTTGTAGCAAATGCCTCCGGAGCACGTATTCTGCCGGCGGCGCTATCGCGAACACATTCTGTGATATACCAAAACATATAAAAACCGATGAGAATACTTACTATGAAAAACAAAAATCCCAAAAAGGGTAAAAATCTTAAAAACGACAGCACCAGTTGTACTCCGACAAAGAATGCAAGATTGACTAATCCCGCCGTACTGGTCGGGTATAAAAAAATATCGATCAACCACGGGAGTTTGCGTTCGGTAGCGGATTCGGTCTCTTGAAGTTTCGATTCATCTTTATATTCCTGCTGCTCGATAATTTGTTCGCAGACTTTAGGTTGATTGACCGGCTCATCCTTTAACCTTAATTCCTCGGGGACATCGAGAAGGGTCAGGCCGACATCGTTACCAACCAGGCGCGTCGTATCGTCTGAGATGTCTTGTTCCGGTTTCGGAAGGGGACTCTTCTCTGCATGTACGGTAATCGGATTCTTACAATTGGGGCATCTGCCTTTTTGGTCTGCATGAGTTCTCGGAATACTTATTTTCAGACCGCAATTCCGGCATTTAAATTCTATGGTAGCCGATTTATCCGGCACAATTACATTGTTGCCGCATTTGGGGCATTTGCCCCGCCTGCCCGCACTTTGGTCCGGGACACCTATGTTATTGCCACATTGTTCGCAGCGAAACCGTATCATTTACCTTTGACCTCAAGCCCTTTCTATTAAACAATACGCTTTAGAGATGATTTTATTCAATAGAAAAGGCCTGCGGCCATCCTTGGCAAGAAAATTCCCGGACAACTGGGGCTTTATTTGCCCAATTTTTCCGCGATGATCTCAGCGGCTTTGGCAAGAGCATCGTCGATTTTTTGTGGATTTTTCCCTCCTGCCTGGGCCATTTGCGGCCGTCCGCCGCCCCCGCCGTCAACAATAGGCGCGATATTTTTAATAACGTCACCGGCGCTAAGACCTTTCTCGATAAGGTCGTTTGTCATACCGGCAAGCAATGTCACCTTGCCTTCGTCCTCGAAACCTAAAACAATCGCAGCGGATTTCGCTTTCTTTTTCAGCATATCTATCGCTTCCCGCGCCTGTTCAACGGATGCCGTGGAAAGTCGGCCGACAATAACAGAGGTCTCGCTGATTTTTTTGCATTTATCAAGAAGCTCTCTTGCCTGTTCCATCACATCGGAACCTTCCCGCTTCGAGGCCGACTTGAGTTTCTTCGAAAGGTCCTTGTTGTCCTGCAGCAACTGTTCGACCCGGCCGACCAAACCTTCGGAAGGAACTTTCAACATTTGCGTTAATTCATCGACTAAGACAGACGCTTTTTCAAGATAATCGTTAAGACCTTCGCCGGTCAGTGCGGTTATCCTGCGTACACCTGCGGAAATGCTCTCTTGGCGAATAATCTTGAAACCGCCGATTGAGCCGAGCTTATCGACGTGCGTCCCGCCGCAAAACTCCTTGCTGAACGCCTCCTGTATCTTAGCATCACTACCGGCGCCGACTGCGACCACGCGAACTTCATTGCCATACTTTTCGCCGAACAGAGCCATAGCACCCAACTGCTGCGCCTGCTCCTTAGGCAGTACTTTCCAGACTACCGGTAAATCTGCACGGATTTTCTCCCTGACCAAATCCTCGACTTTCTGCTGCTCTTCGGTAGTAAGCGCCTTCGGATACGTAAAGTCGAATCTTAGATAGTCCGGACCGACGTAACTGCCCTGCTGGGCAACTGATTTACCGAGTACATTCTGCAAGGCCCACTGGAGAAGATGCGTCGCGGTGTGATTTTTCTTTATTGCAGCCCTGTCCCTGCTGACAATCGCTTTGACATTATCACCGGCACTGAACGAGCCCTCGGTGACTTTGCCTCGATGAACAACACAGCTGGCTATCTTCGTGGTTACCTCGACAACAAAGCGGGCCTTGTCCGATTCGATAGTCCCACAGTCACCGACCTGGCCCCCTGCTTCGGCGTAAAAACAGGTCTTATCGAGAATCAGACCTACTTCGGTAATTTTCGGGACATGTCCTTCTATCCTGAAACCTTCTTTATCGATCCACCCGATAATTTTCGCGTCGCAACTATCGGCTTTATACTTCTGGGTATCTTCGGTGACAGGTAACTCCGTATCCGTCAGCGCGGCCATCATGGAATCACTTTTTTGCGCCGCCCTTGCCCGTTCTCTTTGCTGCTCCATCAGCTCGTCGAATTTTGATTTATCTACTTCCAGGCCTCGTTCGGCGGCCATAAGCTGTGTCAAATCAAGCGGAAAACCATAGGTGTCATATAGCTGGAAGGCATCTGTGCCGGGGATAGTCTTTTTCCCTGATTTCTGTGCCTTCTCGGCGGCATCTTCGAAAATATCGATTCCCCTGTCGAGAGTCCTGCCGAAACTCGCCTCTTCGGATTCGATGACCGTAGTGACATAGTCGGCACGTGTCTTTATTTCAGGAAAAGCTTCACCAAGGCAATCGACAACAACCGGGACAAGTTTATAAAGAAACGGCTCATGCATTCCCAATTCCCTGCCGAAGCGCGAGGCCCGGCGGAGAATTCGCCGAATCACGTACCCCCTGCCCTCGTTCGACGGTGTCGCACCGTCGGTGACGGCGAAAACCAGCGAACGAATATGGTCCGCGATTACCCTGAAGGCGTTGTCGGTTTTATTGCCCAAACGAGCGGTATATTTGTGGCCGGAGATATTACTTGTCGAATCGATAATCGGCATAAACAAATCGGTGTCGTAGTTGCTCTTTTTGTTCTGCAGGACTGCAACGATACGTTCGAGGCCCGCCCCGGTATCGACATATTTCGCCGATAGCGGCACGAGCTTGCCGTCCGGATGACGGTTATATTGTATGAAGACAAGGTTCCACAGCTCGATATATCTTGCGCAGCCGCTGTTGACCCGGCACTGATGACCGGGGACTTCCTTCATGTCACACTTCTCGGGACCGAGATCGATATGTATCTCGCTGCAAGGTCCGCAGGGACCGGTCTCGCCCATTTCCCAGAAATTATCTTTTTTGCCGCACGCAAGAACCTTCTCGGCGGGTATCGGTGTCACCCTGGTCCAGAGCTTCGCCGCTTCGTCGTCCGCGGGCAGGCCGTCGTCCTTGTCACCGGCAAAAACCGTCGCCCACAAACGGTCAGGCTCAATCTTCCATACCTTCGTCAGCAGCTCCCACGCCCATTCGATCGCCTCTGCCTTGAAGTAATCGTCGAACGACCAGTTGCCGAGCATCTCGAAAAAAGTGTGGTGATATGTATCTTTGCCCACCTCTTCGAGGTCGTTGTGTTTGCCGCTGACCCGCAGGCATTTCTGGCTGTTGACCGCACGGGGATACTCCGGTGACACTAATCCGAGGAAAATATCCTTGAACTGGTTCATTCCCGCATTGGCAAACAGCAGCGAATCGTCGCCGACAGGCACAATGGGAGAACTCGGCACAAACTCGTGGCTTTTGCCCTTGAAAAAATCGATAAACTCGGTTCTTATCTGCTTCGCACTTGACATCTGATTCTTCTCATCCTGCTCTACAAATTCACACAAGACCTTTGGCGGCGAGGACTTTTTCTTTTATCTCCCGGCATAAATCTTTATTGTCGACCATGAATTTTTTGGCGTTCTCCCTGCCCTGGCCGAGCCGCATATCGCCGTAATTCAGCCACGCTCCGCTTTTTTCGACCACGCCGCAGCCGACCGCCAAATCAAGCAAGTCACCCTCGTAGCTTATACCGGAATCGAACATAATATCGAATTCCGCGTCCCGGAAAGGCGGAGCGATTTTATTCTTGACCACTCTTGCCCTGACCCTTGAGCCGATGGCGCCGGTACTATCTTTGAGTGTGGTAATTCTCCGAAGGTCAATTCTCACCGAGCTGTAAAACTTCAGGGCCTTCCCGCCGGTCGTCGTTTCCGGATTGCCGAACATTACGCCGATTTTCATACGAATCTGATTTATGAAAACAAGGGCGGTTTTGCTCTTGTTGATAATGCTCGTCAGCTTTCGCATCGCCTGGCTCATCAGTCTCGCCTGCAGTCCCACGTGGGCGTCACCCATTTCGCCTTCTATCTCGGCCTTGGGTGTCAACGCCGCTACCGAATCGACGACGATAATATCCACGGAGTTGGAACTGATTAACATCTCGACGATATCCAGCGCCTGCTCGCCGGTATCCGGCTGGCTGACTAACAGGCCGCTTACATCCACACCGAGCCTCTTGGCCCAGGTAGTATCCAGAGCGTGTTCGGCGTCGATAAACGCCGCTACGCCGCCGTTCTTCTGTGCATTGGCGATGACATGCAGCGCTAAGGTCGTTTTGCCGGACGACTCCGGCCCGAAAAGCTCGGTGACCCTGCCGCGTGGAATCCCCGCCCCGCCGAGGGCTATATCGAGTGACAACGAGCCGGTGTTGATGCCCTCGATTTTTGCATACATATTTTCGTCCATCCTCATAATCGAGCCCTGGCCGTACTGCTTTTCAATCTGCGCGATTACACGCTGCAGTGCGTTTTCCCTGCCGGTGGCTTTTGATTCGGTTTTAGCTTCTTTTGTTTTCGCCATCTTCATCTCTCCTTTACCGCAAAAAATAATTGTTAACGTTCATAATTATAATTACAGGTGCTTTTTAAACATCAGTATCAATTTATTCCAGCTCGTAACTTCCAAGGACCGTATAAACAGGTCCTTCGGGTCTTAGCTCGCTGTGATATACACAAAGCGCATCGACCGGGACGACTCCAAGCCCGAAATCCTTATATTCTTCGGTCAGCCGCGCCAGTTTTACACCGGCTTTGGAATTTCTTATCCGGCACAGTGTCAGGTGTCCGGCAAATTTCCTGCTCTCCGGCGGCCTGCCAGCCGAAGCCAGACCCTTCTCAAGGTCGGCCTGCAATTGTAGCAGATTTTCTGACTCCTGTCCCGCCCCGACCCAGAGAACTCTTGCACTTTTTCCGCCGAAATATCCGACGCTCCCGATTTCGATATCGAAGCTCTTATGCCGAGACGCAACTTCCCGGGCGATATTACAGACCTCGACTACCTGCTGATCCTTCATTTCACCTAAGAATTTCAGCGTCAGGTGCATTGTCTTAGGATCGACCCATTTGGCATCGCCTTTTTTGATATCGACTTTGGCAAGCATTTCACTCTGGAGATTAGCTAAGCCCTTTCTGATTCCGTCATCGATATCTATCGCAATAAATACTCGCATCTGTCTTCAACCAATTAAAATCTTGTCGTTTCCCTCAAGATTTCCAATCTCTCTTCGATGTCGGATTTGTCTATCGCTTCCAGACCTTTAAGAGAAAAATCGTTAATTGTAAACGACGCCGTCACCGTGCCGTACGCGATTGCCGTTCTCAAAGTTTGAAAATCGGTCCGGCCTTTTTGTGCCAGATAACCCATAAAACCTC
>CAYVXS010000032.1:0-13570 GCA_964454885.1 uncultured Pirellulales bacterium | reverse complement strand
TCATCCGCCGGTGTCGATATTACTTTTAAGCCGGGATTGTCAATTTATCCCTGGGGCTCATTTAATATAAAACAAAACGAGGCAGGCGTCAGAATAAAAAACGCATATACTTCACGTTTTTATGGTCCATCGCCCATCGAATTGATAGAAAAAGATTTTAACAATTTGAAAAAACTATATGAATATATAAAAGTTCACGGATACAGACCATGGCGTTTTAAGAACGCATTCATCGGAGGAGTATTTCTGGAAAAAAATAACGGACTGAGAAAATTCGTGGTTTTACAGGGAAACCATCGAACCGCTGTTTTGGCTCATCTCGGTTACGAAAGTATTCAAATCAGGTATCTTAAAGGTTTTTACAAATGCATTTATGAAAACGACATTACAAACTGGTCATATGTAAAATCGGGACAATGTACCGAAGAGGATGCAAAAATGTATTTTGATTCCTTATTTATTTTAGACGGTCACGAGCGAGCAAAGAGAATGGGACTTGAGTAGTGGAAACAGATACTCTAAGCCAAATCAAGAACCTGAACATCTTCAGGCAGCTTTTTCATAACACAATCATCGGGTGGTTTGAGATGGTAATCCTTCTGGCTTCGGGCCTGATTGTCCCGCCGTTGTTGTTGGCAAGTCTGGGCAAGGAAGGTTACGGCGTCTGGATTCTGGTCGGTCAGGTGACAGCTTATTTACCAATATTAGATTTGGGAGTAGGAAGTAGCGTCGGGAGATTCGTAGCCAAATACAATGCCAAGAAAGATTACGAAGGCCTTTCTCGAATTATAAGTTCTTCATTATTTCTTTTTTTGATGTCCTCGGCAGGTGTAATCATTATCACTCTGATTATCTGGCCCAATTTTTCGAAATTCTTTCATCTGGGCCGGGAATATTTCAATATAGGAAGATGGCTCATTTTGTTAATGGGCCTCGGAATAGCCGTCGATTTTCCATTGAGAATCGGAAATGGAATACTGCAGGGAATACACCGTTTCGATTTGATGTACCTGTTTAGGGCGTCAGGGGCATTTCTTAAACTCTCGCTAATAGTAATTCTTTTTGGATTTTTAGATTGCAGGAGCTTAATCGTACTTGGATTGCTCTCGATTATCATAACCATCACAACCGATGTGATTATATGCAGATATGCATATAACAAATCATCTAATATCACTAAGCTTAAATACGGTCTTATAAAGCTGTCAAGCTTAAAGGAAATATGGTCTTTGAGCTTGAGCACGCTGCTGATAACTATAGCGGCCCTGCTATTTAATCAGGGACAAATTCTCGGCGTGGGAAAGATTATCGGCACTGAAACCGTCACCATATATGCTATACCGGTCATGTTATTAACATACGGAAGCATGATAATCGCATATATAGTGGGCGCTTTTAAGCCGATGGCAAGTCACATGCAGGCATTGAATGACAATGTAAGGTTAAAAAAGCTAAATATTGGAGGAGTAAAGATATCCTTTATCATCAGTCTTTTTATCGCTATTGTGGCAATAGCGTTCGGCCATTCTTTTTTTAAGATTTGGCTTGGTTCTTCAAAAGATTTATCCAATGCCGATTTTACCATGTTATCCAATATCTTAATGATTATGGTCGTCGGATTCGCCGTCGGTATTCCTCAGAATGTCACCGCTAATATGTTATCCGGCATGGAAAAGCAGTGGTTTGTTGCCTTTGTATCATTGACTGCAAGCTTAGTGGGTTTCTGCATAGGAATCCTGCTTATGTTGAAAACACACCTCGGCCTGTACGGCATGGCAGTTGGATGGATAACCGTCTTTTTCGTTAAAGGCGTTCTGATATTTCCGATCAAAGCATGTCGCTATTTCAATATAAGTCCTTTACATTATATCAAGCAGGCATATTTACCGCCCCTTATCGCAGGAGCCATACTAATAATCATTGCACTCTTAATCAAACAAGTGCTCGATAGCTCCTCGTTTGTTTCGCTGTTTCCATCCATTCTTTTTTGTTTGATAGTTTATGCAATATCAGTTTATTTTTTTTGTCTCAGTCAGGAAGAAAAGATGAGACTCTGGAATATGGTCGGCCGATCAAAAATCAATGCTTCCTGATTTTTCAACAATGAGTAAAGACAATCTAAGTATCAAGCCAGAGGTCATGAATTGGCTCAGGACGTTAAAAATTCCTTCCGAATCCTGTCGATATCGATTCAGCTCATCCTCCGATGACACGGTATTTTGCACATGCTTCGCCCTTTTTATCTTAGACCTCTTTAAGGAGACCGAAAAGTTCACACAAAATGAAAAGCAAAACTGGGTTTCTTATATCCAGGGCTTTCAAAATAAAGAGTTCGGCTATTTCGAGCCCGAGCAATATTATCACAAAGACAAGGAGCGAAATCGTTATCAACTGACATGCTTTTGTTTGAGCGCCCTGGGAATACTCGATGCGGAGCCGGAATTTTCCCTGAAATTTATCCGGCAGTGGAAAACACCGAATGATATCAAGAAATATCTGTATGAAAGAGGCTGCAACGAAGGCAGACCCGGCTCCGGTAATAAGGCGATGTTCCTTGCAATATTCCTGATATACGAATACGAAAAAACAAAAGAAAACCATCTGCTCGAAAAAATCGACGCGTGGTTCGAATTTCACAATGAAACACAAAACCGAAACGGATTCTGGGGTAAAGACACAAAGTAACATTATCTCCACGGCCTGCAAAACGGCTTTCATCAATTGGTCATATACTTCTACCTGAAAAAAGAAATACCGAAGCTTAACAAAATAATAGATGTCGCATTAATGTCTCAGGACAGGCAGGGATTTTTCGCCCCCACTCCCGGCGGCGAAGCATGCCACGACTACGATGCAATTCACATTCTTGCAATGGCTCACAGGACTACCGGCTATAGACGGGACGATATACAAGAGTCTTTGAATAAGGCACTCGATGCGATTCAGACCAATTACAACAGTGACGGGGGATTTTGCCAATCGAAATCAAAACTTACAGGTTTTACGGATTTTTTTAAATATGTCCCTACCTATTTTTCGAATCGGTCACCTTATCTTTGGTATTACAGGGCAAAGGTTTCCTTTCGTACCGTACTAAAACGGAAAAAGGAAATCTATAACGGCTGGATACAAAAACCGATACTCTGGAACGAGAGCAATTTGTGGGATACATGGTTTCGCTCTTTGGCCCTGGCGGAAATTGTACATACAATTAAAGACCCTGTTTTACAGGATTTCAGGGACGCTAATTTTCACAAAACTCCCGGGCTGGGTTATTTCCCAAAATAGTTTAAGTCCCTTACGTGAGCAGGATGCTTAAAAAACTCGTGTATCCCTCAACAGCGATAATACCTTCGACACAGGCCAACAGCGTCCAGGTAATGAAGATGTGCAATGCCCTGTGTCGATTTGATTTCGATGTCACTCTTCTGGGAGGTACTTTCTCCAAAGAGAAAAATACAAACGTTTTCGACTATTACGGCATCGAGAATACGTTTTCAATCATCAGAAAAACGACCGGTTGCCACCGAGGCTCAAGCTTCCTCCTTTCTTTGCGGCTTATTCCGAGCCTGAGGCGCCTGGCCGGAAATGAACAAGATACAATTTTCTACGGGAGGGATGCTATCGCCCTTTACATTTTGGCCCGGGCAGGTAGGGATGTGATATATGAAACACATGATATGGCCAGGAAAGGGCCAAGGGGATGGGCTGAAAAAAAACTGATACAAAGCAGTAATCTTTCCAAAATCGTATTTATCTCCGAGGAGCTAAAAAAAGCATACATCGAGAAGCACGGTGTTTCTTTAACCGAAAAAAAACTCATCGTCGCGCCGGATGCCGCAGACGAACAATCCAATTTTACCGATGCCGTACATCTCGAAGGTGATGCCAACTTTAACGCCTGTTATATCGGGGGTTTTCACAAAGGCAGGGGCATTGAGCTGATTATGGAAATCGCGGGGAAAATACCGGACGCTGGTTTCCATCTTTTCGGAGGCACAGATAACCAGATCGGCCGGCTAAAACAAAATAGTCCGTCAAATGTGCACTTTTACGGGTACATAAAACCTGCACAGACTTATAAGGCACGAAATTCCGCCGATATTCTTTTAATGCCATATCAAAAAGATGTGATGGTCGCACAAAACGCCTCCGAAACATCCCGATGGATGTCACCGATAAAACTTTTCGAATACATGTCAAGCAAAAAACCGATTATAAGCTCCAACCATAAAGTTTTGCAGGAGGTGCTCGAACATAATCGCAACGGTTTATTGTGCGAATCGGATAATGCAGAGCAATGGATTCAGGCCATCAAGAGGGTTCGAGAGGACAGAAAACTATACAAGGACATAAGCGAAACCGCCTACAGAGATTTTATCGATCGCTACACATGGAACAGAAGAATTCAACATATTCTATTTGAAAATTAGTTTTACACAGTAAACAACCTGTAAGTAAAAAATCTATAAAAATTAAAATATTGTGGAAAATGTCTTCGTAAATATCAACTGTCCCGTATGCAATGGGGGAAGATTCAAAACCGTATGGCAGTCAACACCGAGTGAGTTTCTCAGCGATTACAGGAAAAGTTATTACAACCTCGATGCCCTCGGAATAAATATGGATACGGCCTTCAGCATAAAAAAATGCAAAGATTGCTCCTTCGTATTCGTAAATCCCAGGTTCCGCAGCGACCTTTACGATGTAGTCTATAATGATGCAAAGGTCGATCAAAATACCGGAAAAGATTGGATCCGTCAGGAAAGTGATCTTAAATATCTCTACAATACACATCATAAATGGATAGCCGCCAGGACATTAATGAGGTCACTCTCATATCTTTATAAAAGGTTCGAGAAACCTAAAAATGAGAACCAAATGCAAATAAAACTACTCGACTACGGCTGCGGCTTCGGACACGTGCTCGATTTATGTAAAGCCTTCGAGATTGATGCCGTCGGTGTGGACAAAGATCAATATCGAATCCAATACTGCAAAAAAAAGAAAAAACTGAATGTATGCAGGCCGGACGAGCTCGATGCCGGGGAAAAATTCGACATTGTCATTTCAACTTCTGTCATTGAGCACATCAATGATTTACACCAATATTTTCGATATATCAGCGAACGACTCAAAACCGGCGGATATCTTCATATAACCGGTTTGAATCCCGCTATCATAAAAAAGGAAAAGAGTAGAGGAGTGTACCGCCTGGTTATGCCGTTTGAGCACGTTAATTATTTCACAGCAGGCTCACTCGATGTTCTTGCGGGAAAATATGATTTGAGGAGAATTAAAAGAAGTAATTTATTCCAACCGACTATGAAACCTGTTGACTTTATCATACCTTTTCTTAAAAACTTCGTATTTGGCGGTTTCTATCCTACCGGTGCATTCGAAGCGGATTTGGTAAGGTTATAAAAACGTAAATCATTATTGCAGGAAAAATAAACACTGTGAATACTTTGAAACGCATATCAATGTCCAAACAAAAGTATGCCGTAACATAAAACAGGAAGGAATACTATTATCATGCCGGAACAAACATTGACAAAACACGATGCCCTCACGGAAAAAGAAATGTCCGGTTTCCGTCTGAGCCGGAGGATATTCGGATTCATCGAACATTTCCGCAAGGAAATGAATCTGGATAAAAGCGACATGAACATTCTGGATTGGGGTTGTGGAAGAGGTCGCTCCGTCGTGTGGCTAAGAGAGCTTGGATACAACGCTTTTGGAACCGATATCGACCCCGAGCCCGTTAATAATTGTCGCGAGCTGCTGTCGTCACGCGGGCTTGACTCCGATCTTCTAATATCTTTGATGGAAAACGGCGTGGAGAAAAAATTCCCCGACAAATTCTTTCACCTCAGCTTTTCGGAAGGAGTATTCGAGCACGTCAGGGACCTCGAACAAGTCGCCGCAAACCTCAAAAGATTGACAGCCCCCGGCGGCGTCGGTGTACATTTTTTCCCCGCCCATAGACATTTCGTCGAAATTCACCTTTATATGCCATTTCTGCACTGGCTCCCGAAAAACAAGCTGCGTAAATTGTACATTTCACTATTGCTGTCATTAGGCAAAGACCCCGGATGGAAAGAGCTGCAGGGAAAAAACAGGCAGGAAAAAGTGCAGGCTTACTACGAATATATTAACAATAAGACATATTACAGGTCTCCTCGCACAATAACGGATATTTTTACGCGCAATAACTTCAAGGTCGATTTCATACCCCTGGCCGATTTCGGTCTGGAGAAACATCCGCTGCTGGGAAAATTAGTGAAACTCAAATTTCTGCGGCCTCTGTTTAACTGGGGCATGCTTAACTTCGGGCAGGTAGGATTGATAATAACCAGAAATAAAGATTAACATGTGCGGTACCATTTCTTATCCTGCAGAGCCGGAAAATGAAATATTTTCAGATGAAATTCCTGACTAAAAAAGTGTTTTCACCGGGAATGATTGTCCTGATTCACGTCGCATTTTCGATGGCGTTGATATTGTCATGGACTATCATCAAAAGAGGCTGGGATTTCAGCGTCACTTCTTTCTCCAACGAGAACTTCTACATGGCTGGAGGTCCCGGCGTATTCAACGTCGCAGCGGTTATCATCGGAGCGATGTTTCATTATCTGCATTTCAATCACATGACATTCTATCTGTTCAATGTAATTGTAAGCGCGACGACGGTGATTGTATTCTTTTATCTCGCCATGACATGCCTGGACAGGAAACTCTCTCTATATGTTACGGCAATTTTCGCATTTAATCCTGAGTTTGCCTTCTACAATAACTTTGTTCTCAAAGAGAACCTTCTGATATTAATCCTTGTTGTTGCTATGTATTGTTTCTTCAAGACGCTCGAAACAAATAATTTTTTATATAAGATTCTGTTTCTTCTCCTGCTGCCTCTGATTACTCTAATCAGAGAACCGTTAGCTTTGATGGTTCTTTTACCGCTGGCTTTTCTAAAAAAGCCGATAAGAAGGCTTATACTACTATCGACGGTTGTAGCTGCTCTCTGTGCAGCTTTGATAACAGATGGGCAAATTTCACACTTTTTTCAACGATACTGGGCTTCACATGTCGGCAACTATGGGGTGACAAGGATTATATTGGAGAAGATATACGGAAAACCAACTATTGTAACATTCGGCGAAATATTCAGTTCGCCTTCATTGTTTGTAAATTATTATCTAAGGAGCATTTTATACTACATAAGACCCGGCTGGAGCGCGGGGATGAAACTGAACTCTTTTCTTATCCCATACAGTTTATTTACCATATACGTATTCCTTTCAAGCTTTCGCTATAGAAAATATCTCACATCAAATTACCGAACGGCATATCGGCTAATTGCCTTGAGTATTATCCTCATCAGCTTGATTCTTATTATATACGACCCTATCGAGCGATATCGTTATAGCGTGTATCAATTAGGATTCACGCTGCTTGTTTTAAACTTTCGGGGATACCAGGAATACGTTCATAGTTATTCGTGTCCGAAGGCAATTAAAATGCATACGATGATCGAACACGCAACAGCCTAAGGTGAAGTAAGGTCAAAAAATACTAGCAGACATGAATAAAGACAATAAGATTCGTATTCTTTATCTTGTAAGCCGACTACAGCGACACGGCCCAATCTTTCAGCTCTATAACATTATTAAATACCTTGACCGAAGCAGATTTGATCCACATCTTGTTACCCTCTCTCCCGAAACCGGCAGCTCTCTACTTCCGGCTTTTGAAAGGATTGATGTTGAATTCAGTTCTCTCGGTTTGTCACGAATGAAAGGAGTGATATTCGGTGCAAAAAGTATCAAGAAGCTTCTGGAAGACAGTCCCGCAGACCTAATTCATTCTTCAGATTATCGTTCCGTACTACTATGTGCGAATAATTCCATAGGGATCCCCCGCGTTATCACCTGCCGCCAGGCCTTCGATCATACGCATTACACACTTCATGGCGGGATAGGCCCGATATCTTCCCGCTTAATTCCAAGAACTCTCGAAATGGCCTGCATGAAATGCGAACGAGTCGTGGGAGTTTCCGATTTTGTCCGTCGTTCTGCAAAACGACAACTTGCCATAAGGATGGATGTTATACACAACGGCGTCGATCAGGATATGTTCGGAACTCTCGACAAAGAAGAAACTGCAGCTATGCGGTCGAGACTCGGCCTGCCGCAGGACAAATATATATTTCTAACCTCAGGATTATCCAAGAGAAAAAATCCCATAACGGTCATAAAGGCCTTCTTAAAAAATAAGGCGAATCTGAATGCAGTCCTTGTGTTACTTGGTGGGGGCAACCTAAGAGAAGAATGTTCACATCTGGACGCTACAAAAGATTATATTCGCATAGTCGGTTTCGTCGATAACGTCAAAGATTACCTGCAAGCAGCCGATGTATTTGTCTCCGCCTCTCTGACTGAAGGGTGCCCGAACGCCGTTATGGAAGCAATGGCCTGTGGTCTGCCGGTCATCCTGTCCGACATACCGGCACATCGTGAGATTCTTGATTTCGATAAAAGAGCAGGACTGCTTTTTCCAACCAAAGACGTTGTTTCGTTGTCCAAAGCGTTCTCGAAATGCCTCGAAGGGGATTACTCGGAAAAATCCCTCGCGGCACTGAACATAATCAATAACCACCTGAATGCCCAAAATATGTCTCGAAAATATCAGGAACTTTACACCGAGCTTTGTGCATAATGGATTTGTCAATTTCCATCGTCAACCACAATAACAAAGAATATCTCAGGAGCTGCCTTGATTCCATCTATTCACATGCTCCGGAAACAAGCTTCGAGATTATCGTTGTCGATAACGGCTCCTCCGACGGAAGTGCACAGGCAGTTAAAGATGCTTTCCCTTCGATAACTCTCATAGAAAATCCCGACAACCTTGGATTTGTCAAGGCGAACAACCAGGGAATCCGGGCATCCCAGGGACGATATGTCTTGTCTTTGAATAATGACACTATAATCGAGGACGGCACTCTCGACGGTCTGGTCCGGTTTATGGAAGAGCACCCGGATGTCGGCGCCTGCGGTCCAAAAGTACTTAACCAGGACGGCTCTATTCAGTACCAGTGCAGGAGGAGTTTTCCCACCATATCGTCGTCGCTGTTTTATTTTTTAAGACTGCATAAATTGTTTCCTCGAACCGAACGCTTCGGACAATATTTGATGACGCATCGCAACAACGACGAAACGGGTGAAGTGGACTCCGTCTCCGGATGCTGTATGATGGTCAGAAAAGAGGTCATCGAGCAGGTCGGTATCCTCGACGAGGATTTCATAATGTACGGCGACGATTTGGACTGGTGCTATCGAATAAAACAGGCCGGCTGGAAAGTTTTTTACGTGCCCGATTACCGGATCGTACATTTCGGCGGACAGAGCAGTCGAAACCTTCCCCGCAAATGCATTGTACTGTTCTATCGTGCAATGAAGATTTTTTACCGCAAGCACTACGCTCTCAAACACAACTTCATGGTAAATTATCTCGTCTATTCAGGAATATACCTGAAAGCTTTTATCGCTCTTTGTGTGAACTTTTTACGGAAAGAAAAGGTCGTTGGCTCGAAAAAACCGATGGCCTGACAACAGAAAAAAACGGCATAAACATATATGAAGATTCTTTTAATCAGCGCGATTAATCCTCACATCGAGATTGAAACCAGATACCCTCAGCTCGGATTGGGGTATTTAGTAAGTTATGCCGGGAAAAAACTTGGAAAGGATGCCCACAAATTCAAAATCATCAATAAAAAAATTGAAGAAACCCTGGATACCTTCAAACCCGATCTTGTCGGAATTAGCTGTTTTTCCCCGAACTACGGCATAGCAAAACGATACGCCCGCCTTTGCAAACGCAGGAACCTGCCTGTTATTGTCGGTGGCATCCATATTTCATTACTGCCGGAGTCTTTTTCCGAAGACATGGATATCGGGATACTGTTCGAAGGCGAGCAAACAATGGCCGAGCTGATAAACTTATACGATTCACTCGGGAGATTCGATGACGAAAAGCTTTCAACCATCAAGGGAATTTTCTATCGCCGCAAAGGGAAGTTACATTTTACCGAATCCAGGCCTTTGATAGAAAAAATCGATACTATCCCGTATCCGGCCAGGGAGATGCTCAATCTCAAAGGCACGCATCACTCGATGTTCACTTCACGAGGCTGCCCCTACCGCTGTATATTCTGCGCATCGAGCCGGTTCTGGTCCACCACGAGGTTTGCCTCCGCGGAATATATCGCGGGAGAAATCAAGGACCTCTACTATAACTACGGCGCAAAACTGATCAGCTTTTACGACGACTTGTTCATCGCCAATAAACGAAGATTGCATGAGTTACTGGAGATACTCACCCGTGAAAAAATCCTCGGTAAGGTTCGTTTTTCCTGTTCGGCAAGAAGCAATCTTGTTAACGATCAAATGGCGAAGTTATTGAGGGAGCTGGGTATTGTCTCCGTAGCTTTGGGCCTGGAGTCGGGACACCCGCGTGTTTTGAAATATCTCAAAGGCGACAATGTCACCGTAGAGGATAATGCTGCGGCCGTGAAAGCACTGGCCCGAAATGGAATCACTCCGAACGCCGCTTTCGTTATCGGTTCGGCCGCAGAAACAAAAGAAGAGATAATGACCACGTACAATTTCATAAAGAGCGTGCCTTTGAGAAATTTCAATGTGTACGTGATGACTCCGTTCCCGGGAACGCCTATCTGGCAGGAGGCTTTGGAAAAAGGGCTTATCGACGAGAACTTCGACAATTGGTCCGTATTGGATTCCGTCCATTTCAACAAACATTATAAAGAAGCGATAATCGTCTCCGAGAATTTATCGAGGGAAGATTTGTACGCAATTTATAAAACATTCCAGCGGTTAAGATACCGGGTTATCCTCAGAAATATATATCGTCATCCATTTATAAAAGATGTTCCAAAAATGTGCTGGTCATTGGCCAAAGAAAGACTTGTTACGGCGGTACGAAGATGAAAATACTATTGGTCGATCCTCCTTTTTATCGATTCATAAAATATTACAATCGGTATTTCCCTTTAGGGCTTGCTTATTTAGCCGCCGTCTTGCGTGACAGCGGCCATCAGGTGCTCATATACGATGGCGATGCCAATGTGGAGAAAGCAAAGGAGATGGACTTTTCCGCCCTCGAAGAAAAATATCCCGAATATATCCGAAACGTTAATCAGATGTCACATCCTATATGGGAGCAGTGGCGAGACGTGCTGAAAGACTTTAAACCCGATCTGGTCGGCATTTCCGTTTATACCGTTAAAATAGCTTCGTCTTACAGGATGGCTCAAATCGTCAAAGACTTTAATCCCGATATTCCGGTAGTATTCGGCGGGCCGCATCCGTCGGTCAAGAGCGACGAATCACTGAAAATAGCCCCATTTGTGGATTTCGTCCTAAGAGGAGAGGCGGAATTTTCTTTTGCCCGGCTGGCAGAGACGATCGAGAAAAAAGGTCCCCTCAGTGACATCAAGGGCCTGAGCTACCGCAAAGACGGGCAAATAATCCACAACCCGGACATCGATCTCATCGAAGACCTCGACCGATTGCCCTATCCTGCAAGGGACCTTCTTATAAACAAAAGCACATATACCTCGGAAGATATGGGCCTGTTAATGAGCGGGCGGGGCTGTCCTTTCGAATGCACGTTTTGCTCGTCGGCGGGAGTATGGGGCAGGAAAGTCAGGTTCAGGTCGATAGAAAACGTCCTGGATGAAATGCAACAGGTCAAGTCCACGTACGGCACCGTTCAATTCAGCTTTAAGGATGATATTTTCACAATCAATACAAAAAGAATCCTGGAATTCTGCAGACTGTTAAAGGAAAGAAAACTCAACATCAAATGGGACTGCAATGCTCGGGTGAATCTCATCGACGAGTCACTATTGGCCGAGATGAAGTCGGCCGGTTGCAACGGTATAAAATTAGGCATCGAATCGGGCAGCGACCGTATCTTGAAAGATGTGATGAAAAAGAAAATAACCGTTGAACAGATTATAAAAGCGGCCGAGCTGATACGCAAAGCAGGAATACACTGGACGGGATATTTTATGATGGGCCTGCCCTCAGAAACCGAACAGGAGATGAACCAGACACTCGAACTAATGCGGCAGATAAAACCCGATTTCGCTTCGCTGTCCGTATATGAACCGCTTCCCGGTACTCAATTGTACCATACAGGCGTCGCCGCGGGTCTTGTTACCGACAAGAGAACTTTAGAAGATTTTTTCAGCATATCCCCGAAATATTATTACTTTAAAAACACTAATAACAGAATCGACACAATGCCGGACGATAAATTCAGGGCCATCGAGCAGTTTATGAAAACCAGCTTTCACAGGTATAATCGCGGACCAGCGCGCATATATAAACGTGCCAAGGCGAGAAGTGCATTGTATCTTAAAAAGCCCGGGGTTTTAAAAAACGATATTACAAGGTTTCTGGCCTGGCTTAAATAACCATATGCAAAAAAATAAAATTCCACTAATAAAGACCCGGATTGCCCTGGTTCTTGCCGATATGTTTGTATTGAACACTTCCTTTATTTTGTCTTTTCTGATCAGGTACGGCACAGACATCCCCAGGGATTGTTTCCCCGCTTACCAAAACAGCTTTATATTCCTGACAATGATTTATGCTCTATCACTGTCTTTTTTCAGGGTCTATAAAATCAGATTCAAATCTTCGTGGGACCTTTTTAAGAGAATCTTTTTGGGATTGTTCTTCGGAACATTATTAAGCATAGCTTTCGTGTATGTCTTTCGAGTGAAATGGGGCGCTTTCCCTACGGGTATTTTCGTCATTTCATTCTTCCTGAACCTGCTTCTTATCTTCAAGCTAAACCAGTATGTTCTAAGGGCCAAAAGAAGAATCAAAAAAAGAGTTGTGGTTATCGGCCGGGAAGATGTCGATGATATTATCGAGAAAAGAGTCGTCGTAAAAAAAATAAATAACGACCAGATAGACCAGTTGCTGACATGCAAAGACATCGATGAAGTTGTTATATGTGAGAAAATTCAAAACGAAAAAGACCTCAGTCTCCTGCTGTATCTTATACATAAATTAAAAATAGAAGTCCTTTTCAAACCTTCTATTTATATGGAACTCTTGTCCGACAGGATTAACGGTACGAATTCATATAAATTTCTAAGCACCTTTGCCGGAGAAAAACGCGATGTGGAGGAATTTTTTATAAAAACTCTCGATGTAATCGGCAGCATTTTTCTATTAGTTTTTTTAACTCCCTTAATTATCCTGATCTCACTATTGATAAAAATTTCTTCTCCCGGCCCCGTTTTTTACAGGCAAAAAAGAGTAGGCAAGGACGGCAAAGTTTTCACGTTGTATAAATTCAGGACAATGGTCAAAGATGCGGAGAAGGAAGTCGGTCCCGTACTGGCAAAACGGAACGACCCACGCGTGACAAAAATCGGTAAGATTTTGAGAACAACACGCATCGACGAGCTTCCCCAGTTCCTAAATGTCCTGAAAGGAGACATGAGCCTGGTCGGGCCGAGACCGGA
>CAYVXS010000031.1:13286-13636 GCA_964454885.1 uncultured Pirellulales bacterium | reverse complement strand
ACTGCCTCACTAGTTGGATCGGGTTTCTGTTCCCTTTAAAGTAAATAAAAACCAAAGATACTGCCATCAATAGAAAAACACTAACAGCCGGAATTATGTATCTCCGTCTGGGGGATCTCTTTTTAATATCTTTAACAGTTTCATAAGTTTTTTCCACATTTCAATCCTTCAAAATGTTATTTTCGTTGAAATTTCTCATAATCTAACCAAATTAACAATGCTTTTATAGTATGAAGACGCAAAAAAACGAAATTTGTTACACTAATTTTTGCTAATAGAGCTGAATTTCTGAATATTTTAAAGATGATAAATGTAGCATGAGCATCCTGCCCATGTATTCGCGGGCAAAA
>CAYVXS010000031.1:0-13276 GCA_964454885.1 uncultured Pirellulales bacterium | reverse complement strand
GTTGATAGTATGGAAATCAATACCCTCGACCGCCGAATCCGCCTGGCGAAACAGACTGAGCTAATCAGACGCATTCTGTCCCGGTTTAAACCACGATTTAACTGACATCCTGTATTCGGTGCTCAGACTCACAAATCCCCGATGCGGTTCGAATTTTTTCACCGATTTTATTAATAAATCCGAAATCCTCCCATATCCGATGTGTATGGGTGATTTTCAGGAAACTATTTGCAAAATACCACCAAATACGTTAGTTTATGCCATCCGGCCGAGTGGCGGAATGGCAGACGCTGGGGACTTAAAATCCCCTGCTCGTTAAGGGCGTATGGGTTCGAATCCCATCTCGGCTAATGTTTTAGATAACGGCGATTCCGAACAAAACCGGGGCTATGGGTGTAACACTCACTACCAGGTTCGTATCTAACAAAAAAAGTATTGGAGAAAATAGATGGCTAACAAGAACATTAAGCTTGTCGATGTTGGAAAACCCAATCTGTATCGGGAAACCTTTCCATACTCCGAGTTTCCAAGAGTCATATTTGACAAAAAGAAGGTCGATTACGAAATTCCGGAAAACATCTGGATTACCGATACTACGTTCCGGGACGGCCAGCAGGCCCGCCCGCCTTTCAAGCCCGAACAAATCCTCAGGGTGTATGACCTTATGCACGAAATCGACGGCGGTACAGGATTAATCCGCCAGTGTGAATTCTTTTTATATTCGGACAGAGACAGGGAAGCTGTCGAGCTGTGCAAGCAGCGAGGCTACAAATATCCCGAGATAACGGGCTGGATTCGCGCCGTTGCTTCCGATTTCAAGCTGGTCTCGCAAATGGGACTGGCCGAAACCGGCATCCTGACTTCGGCCAGCGATTATCATATTTTTCTTAAGCTGCGCAAGACGCGGGCACAGGCGATGAACGCATATCTCGATATCGCCAAAGCGGCACTGGACAACGGTGTTATTCCCCGCTGTCACTTCGAGGATATCACGCGTGCCGATTACAACGGTTTCGTTCTGCCGTTCGCCTCGGAGCTGATGAAACTTTCCGAAGAATATAAAAAACCCGTCAAGATTCGTCTCTGTGACACACTCGGTTTCGGCGTGCCGTGGCCCGGCGTGTCTTTGCCGAGAAGCATCCCGAAACTTATTCAGGGCCTTCGGAAAATCGGCGTTCCCTCCGAACTGCTCGAATGGCACGGCCACAATGACTTTCACAAGGTTCAGGTCGATGCCGCAACTGCATGGCTTTACGGCTGCAGCGCCGCCAACGCTGCAATATTCGGCAGCGGCGAACGTACGGGTAATCCACCGCTCGAGGCGCTGGTTGTCGAGCACGCCCAGTTGAAAGGAATGACCGCAGGTGTCAATTATGCGGCGATCACCGAACTGGCCGAGTACGCCAAAAAAGAGCTTGGAATGGAAATCCCGTCGAACTATCCGCTGGTCGGGATCGATTTCAATGTCACTCGGGCGGGAATCCACGCCGACGGTCTTTTAAAAAACGAGGAAATATACAACTGTTTCGATACAGAAAAACTTCTTAAACGTCCGATAGGCGTGGCAATAACCGACAAGACCGGGGCCGCGGGCATCAAGCACTGGATCGAGAGCCGGTACGAAATTGAAATCGCCAAGCACGACCCGCGTGTCATATACGTCAAAGACAAAATCGACGCCGAATACACCGCCAATAGAGTTTCTATGATCTCGGACAGGGAAATGGACGAATGGACGAAGGAAGCTTTCGGAGATAACATCCCGCCCCTGAGAAAATAGGAATAGGGAGAGGGATAGGAAGAGAAAGAGTAACGCAAAATATGGATGGTTCAAAAACCAAAGGCTTTAAAGGAATGATTGTCTGGAAAAAAGCCTATGAATTGGTGCTGGAGATTTATAAATTAACTGCTTCTTTTCCCAAATCCGAGATTTACGGATTAGCAAAGCAGATGCGTCGCGCAGCGGTTTCTATACCTTCAAACATTGCTGAAGGATACTGTAGAAAACATAAAGCTGAATACAAACAATTTATGTCGATAGCCTACGGTTCACTTTCAGAATTGGAAACCCAGTATCTGTTGTCTTTCGATCTAAGTTATACAAGCCCCGACTCACATATTGAAAATCTATTTAAGGAAGTTGGTGCCATGCTGTTCCGTATGATAAATCCGAAAGAATAAAAAAGAAACTATTCCTATACCTATATCTATTCCTATGATAAATGCGATATTATTCGACCTCGGTGAAACGATCCTGAATTTCGGCAAAGTCAAATCCATACGGCTGTTTCGGCAGGGGGCCAGGCTGAGCTACGATTATCTCAAAAACAACAACCAGCCGGTGGGCGGCTTCGAGTATTACTGCTGGCGGAATCTCGTATCGCTGCGCATCAGTCACTTTATCTCCAGCATCACAAAAAAAGATTTCAATTCAATGGCCCTGCTAAGGAAAGTCGGTGCAAAAAAAGGCATCAAACTCGACGGCCGACAATGGCGCCAGTACGCGGGCCTCTGGTACGAGCCTTTGAGGAGAATCGCCACGACTGAGCCGGACATCAAACAAACCCTGGCCGCGCTGAAAAATTCCGGCCTGAAGCTCGGCATAGTCTCGAATACCTTCGTCAACGGCCATTCTCTCGAAGAACATCTCGAACAAATCGGGATACTGGATTTCTTTACGGTCAGGCTCTATTCATACGAATTTGATTTCCGCAAGCCCAATCCGCAGATGTTCAAGGCCGCCGCCGAAAAAATCGGTGAAGCTTTCGAAAATATATTATTCATCGGTGACCGCCTCGATAATGATATCATTCCCGCAATCAGGCTCGGTATGCAGGCGGTCCTGAAAACCGCCTATACAAATCTCGGTAAAAAAATCCCCGATGGTGTCTTGAAAATAAACCGCCTCTCCGAACTACCCGCCTTAGTCAAAAAAATCAACGGCGAATAAAAAAACCGAACCAAAACAACCCGGCAATGTGCAATTTACACAACAAATGAAGTTACTTAACAAAAAACCCAAATCCTACTTCTTAGAAACATTTTTAAATTTATTACACGTGTAAGTCAACAGGCACAGCAACCAAATCAGGCTCAGGAAAATGCATATCAAGCACAGGCTGCCAATCAACCATAGGCATTTCATATTCAAAGACATCAAATTCTGAAACATTATATCGTACTCGTTAGGCTGCATTGAATTACCAGTCTTCTGATGCGTTGTTCAATAGGCTCTTTAGCCCCTTGCTAAAGTAATAAATTCTTATGATGTTATGGCTTTTCGAGCTCTGCAAGTTCTTCGGCCGTAACAGTTTTTACACTCAGGTCACCAAAAATGACGCGGTATTGGCCGTCGTCCAGCTTCCATCTTAACAGAACCTTATCGGCATTATCCGGCCCTACCGTATCACCGTAGTAAGCTGGTTCCCTATTTTCTTCGAGCAGTGTACCATAGAAGAAAGTAGGCCCTAAGAGTGAAAGCTCTTCACTTGTTTTCCTGGTCTTTTCATTGTCGGAGAGACCCTCATAGGAATCGGGGCCATCATCGCCCATAACTTTCTTGATCTCTTTAAGAAAAGTATCTAGTTCTAAACTAACTGGATATTTTCCGGTAAGATCGTCAAATAGCCTGAAGCCTTTGACAGCATTTTCTTCGTTGTATGCAGGAATGATGATATCTCCCATTGGTGAAGTATAGTCATCCGGTATATTAGGCTCAAAATCTGCAGCACTGAGGATTGCATTCCATCGAAAATCGTAGCTGATCTGATGGATATGCGATCCTTTTGCTGTAACAACATCTTCTTCCAGTCGCACAGGCAAAAATGTTTTAACATCCACCCAAAGCTTTACATCGACTTTCTTATAATCTCCCACAAAATAATCGTCCTGACCAAAGAATCCACCCTTATAGTCTAGATCTGTCGTCTGGAATCCTTCTACGGTGACTCCGTCTATGACGGATTGCCCGATACTTATGTGGTCACATGCGAGGAATTGTTTAATGATGGTGTGCGGCTCATTGTATTCATCCTTATAATAATCAATTTTCCCCTCCTCAAATTTGATGGGGATGTAGTTCTTTTCTTCGTGATTGACGAAAATGATGGATTTTTTCCGGGGTAAAAGATAAGAATCACTAATGGCAATGTCACCTTTATTGGGATCAGCTTTTTTATATGCCGCTTTTATCCCGTGTTCTCTTGATACTAAAACTGTGCTTGTTGATTCTATATTTATTCTGCCTGTCCTTGTTAAGTTCATTTGATACATATATGCGGTGACTTGTTCGATTCTTGTCAGCACATCAGCCAGGACAATTCCCGAACCTGTACTGTTCCAGAAATGCAAGCCTGTAAAACAGGCAATGATTATCACAGCCGCAACGGCAATTTTTGTAAAGGGACTTTTCATAATTATTCTCCAAACGGTCGGCTTAGAATAAGCCGCTCCGGCTGCTTTTTTCTGTGCTGCAAGTGCATCATCGAGATTCCTTTTAGAAGCCTCGGCTCGAGGCTCGACTCGCAATTCATTTACTAATCTTTCTATATCGTCTGCAGGTCTCATTTTGAAATCTCTCCATTTAATATTGACCTCAGTTTATCGATTCCATATCTGTACCGGCTCTGCACTGTATTGATGTTGACATTCTGTAAGCCGGCGATTTGTTTGAACATCATCCCGGCCCTCAGATGAAGCACAACAACCTCTCTTTGTTCGTAAGGCAACATACCAATCGCGAGGGCAACTCTTTCTAACTGCTCGTTGCAAACGGCTGCCAATTCGGGCCCTTTTTCTTCGCACATAAACGAATCGGCCTTATCGATTGATTCGTAATCCCGGCCTTTCTTCCGCATCAAATCCCGGCAGCGGTTTGCCACGCACGTCGCAAGAAAGCTCCGCAGGCTGCCTTCGAGTCTTATCTTATGAGCGGACTCGGCAAAGGCTACGAACGAATCGTGCAGGACATCCTCGGCAGAGCCTATATCATTTAAAAGAGCTGTCGCGACCGTTAGAAGATAGACCTCGTACTTTTCGTATATTCGGCGTAATGCGTCTGGATCGCCGCGTTTGAACCTAACAAGCAATAGTCTATCTTCTATCATTTTGCCGTATCGAAGCTCCGGAACTGCTGGTCTTTACTATTATCACGTTTTCAACACAATCCATAGTCTAAAAAAACTTATTGTTTTTCCATTTATCTTTTCTTGTGCGCATAAAAAAAACCGGGCCATCCCACACCCGGCTCTAGTTTTTTAACTATTCATTTTTTTATTATTATTTGCCTCTTTGTTCCCTTCTCTCTACTTCCTGCAAAAACTCTCTATAATTATTTTCTATTTCCTTAAGGTAGTCCATCCGATCTTTTACCCAGTCTTCCTTGCTCATTCTGCTGGGTTTATTTATCCGGCCGTGATGTAATCTCGCGCTTTCACTTCTGTCACCGGCGCGATACTCCCTCGTCTCACCGCTCTCGGGATGTTCGTTAATGTAATCTTCCATCTCCTGGTCTGTAAAAGGCACAGACTTAAGGGTCAAAGAGCTTGAACCTACCACTGGCTCAAGGGTTTTAGTCGTACTGTATGTCTTGTCCCAAACCTGCTCTAAACTAATCTTTTCTTCCGGTAAAGGTAAAACAACCATAGGCTTAAAGTTCTGCCGTGTCGGTAAGCCTTCCTTTGTCCTTTTCTCATGAAGCGAGCCGTTCGTGCTAAGATAAACTTCAAACTCGCATTCTTTAGGTCCTCCCGGCTCGAAACCCTGCGGGAAGAATAAAGTCCACTGAACTTGAAAACCCGCATGGTAAATCTCACCCAAATTTACTGGCTGAAACGATCGACCGCGGCCGTATTTATCCAGCCTTTTCCAAGAAGAGCCTAAACTGAAATTTCCATAATTCCATGCGGTGGGCCCTTGATATCCCACCATACTTTTTGTCCCTTGCGTCGGACGAACCGAAGTTACGGCAAAAATCAGACCTTCCCGGCATCCATGAAGTTCATGGACTGCAAAAATAAATCCAAGCTCCTCTTTTACAAAAATAGCATTATCCAAATCGAAATACTTATCCAGCATTTTATCAGCTTCGACAATCTTCACATCGGGGCCAAAATCAGGAACAAATATATTCGGTTCGAATTCCACATCGTATTTCACTTCGCCGTATTCGTCGTCTTCCCACCGACCGTTTTGCAGAATATGCTCCTCGAACCGTCTTAATCTCATTTGTTCATCGACCCAGAACAAAATTCGGCTTCCCTCGGAATCCCGAAGTCTAGTAGCTGTATATAATACACACTCAAATCCGTCTATCACCTTATCACCGGCGGGATCTCTTTCGCACTCTTTGAGATACCTCTGGATATCGAGAATTTCACCAGGAAGCTGTGTCAGGCCGAGACTTTTATTTCGCGACGCAAAATCGTTCCCCGAAGTATATTCCCATGTATATTTACCGTTATCAATCCGGATGGTTTGTTTATCTTTACGCCATGCGATTCTCTTTTCTCCAACACCGTTCTGATACCAGATCTCGACGTTCTTTCTCCATTGCCCGTTACTTTTCCATTCGCCCATAACATAAATTGTCCGGGCCTCTTTCATTGCCTTGACAACCTGTGCGTATAACGTTGCCTGGCTGTTGTTAAATAAAAGCAGCAGTGCAATAACAATAACCGCAGCAGCGGCAATTTTTGCGACGGGGCTTTTTATAACATTGCTCCAGTGGATTCCGATGGTTTTTGCCGGTTCTTTTTTGTCCAATTGCTCAATAAGATTGCTCTTTAGAACTTCACCTTTATCGGCGATTGTTTGAAATGCTATGCGAGTCGTTTCCTCTTCATCCATAAGTTTCCGATAAAGAGATTGGCAGGTTTCACAGCTTTCGATATGCCTTCGAAGCTCGTCGGCAGCTTTCGGCTCCAACTCGCCGAGCACAAGGGCGGCGATTTCTTCGCGGCGATTTTGACAATTTCTTTCATTTATCATAGCTTATCCTCCGAGAGTATCTCGTGCAGCCTCAGGCGGGCGCGAACCAGCCGGCTGCGAACAGCATCTTCACTGAGTCCCAAGGTCTTGGCTACGCCGGCGCAATTTCTGCCGTCGAGATAATACAAAGTGATCGGCTCGCGGTAGCCGTCCGGCAGTTTCGAGATAGCCTCATATAAACGTTCCGTTTGTTCGGCGCCGGCTCCGGATGAGGCCGGTAAATCTTCGGGCATTGCCTGGACCACCGGGCGCTTGCGATGATAATCGATGCACATCCGCCGGGCTATTTGCATCAGCCAGGGACGGAAACGGTCGGGGTCCCGCAAGGTGTGAATTTTCTTGAATGCCTTTAAGAATACTTCCTGCATAATATCCTCACTGTCGTGAAAGTTTCTTGTATGAGCGATACAAAGACCAAGAACCGCCGATGCATACTTTCGCACCAGTACCTGGGGCGTCAACGTCTCATCGTCAGTATATTTGTCCCGGCCCTTTTTCAGTTCTTCGGTTTCGCCCAACTAATTTCTCCTTTCACTAACAATGACGGGAAAAATGCAAGATTGTGGCAGTCATTATAAGATTTTTCTAAAAATTTTCCCCCATTTATCACAAAGCGCATAAAAAAGCCGAGCCAAACCAGCCCGGCGTTGAGTGTCAAGACTACCTCTCTTAGTTTTTCGGCAGATTATTAGGGTCGAAAATCCCATCCGGGAATTCCAACTCGGTATTCAAATAAACGGTTTTCACACTGTTGAGGCTGTAAGGTCGAAGCGCACCGATATCGGAATCATAGCTGGAAACCTTGAACTCTATCCTATACGGATACCACCGGTTGTCCTCGGTCTGGCGATATTCCTTCACCTCGGTGATATTTCTGGTATCCGGCCGCAGCTCGTAAGACTCAACTTCATCGAGCCATGATTTGTCTTTCTGCCAGGGAGCGTTTTTTACCGAATAGTATTCGATTCGCTCGCAGATATAATCTCGTTCCGGATTGAAATAATAAAGGTATCTGCTCGGCATGTGCACTTCTTCCCGTCGGCCTTCCGGAATTTTTTGGCCCTGACGCAACTGCTGGATGCAGATTAAATTATTTATACGGGAATGGTCGTTCTCGATAATTGTCCCTTCGTTCTGCATGTCACTGAATATCGGCCAGCCGAGTCCGGCAAGGTCGTCTCTGGCAAGAAGATCAGGTCCTGAAGAACTTTGTTCCGAAATCTTCCACGACTGATTTTTACTTCGATAAGCCCAATAGGACTTTCCATCGACGTAAAGGTTGATCGAGTGATATTCTTTCCCGCCTTTGTGTGCAAGCTCCAGCATACTCTCGAATGAGACGTCTTTTTGAATGGAATATTTTTCCCATTGTTGTTTAAATTCGTCGGTTGTACGAGTCTCTTTTCTTTGGACTTTGCCGTCTTTGTAAATTACATCGAGTGTCCATATCTTCGAATACCACTGATCTTCCGTAACAATGGCAATATAACGTTGCGGGCTGTTTTTTCTATGCGATAGATATGTATCTAAAACCTCCAGTACATCTTCGGCGGGGGCCTTCGCCGAAGCGGGTACACCAATACCATAGATATCTTCCGGCCCGCTCTTAGGAAATTTAAACTGCATCCTGGCAGTTACCTGATTTCCATCGACATCGGTGGTCTTGTATTCACAGAACAGCGGCAGGTGATTTTTTGGATTAACATTTATTTTGCCGTTTACCGTTTTCGTTTCTATCTGATACTGGATTTCATAAATCTCTGCTTTTACTCCCTGAAATTCTCCCGAATGACATTCGATTTTCGCTCCCTGCCGTGTTAGCATGGAAAGCATGCAATCGATACCGTCCTGTACTGGGAGGGCGTTCTTTGCGTAGTCACTTTGCTCGATATACGTAAGTGAAATCGCCTTGGTGTTGGGATCGTAAATATAACTTTTACCTTTTTTATAATCGCAGTATTCCAATTCACCGCCGGGTTTTTTCGATGCAATCACATTTTCCCCGTCGGAATACCACTTCTCCATCTCCACATCTTTTCCTTCGACGATATTTTTGTTGATGACATTCACCCAGGGCATCTTCTGAATATTTTCACACATCTGAGTATAAGTTGCGCTCGCTGTCTCCGCCGGGCTTTTATGAAAAATTATTACCGCCGCCACTACAACGATTACCGCCGCGACGGCAATTTTCGTGACCGGTCTTTTCATAATTATTTCCAATCTCTCAGCCATGTTTCAAAGATTAACCTCCAAATTCTTCTTCCGCTAATCAGCTTCCATAATATAGTCTTTTCGAAAGCAGAAAATAAGCACAAAAACATATTCCTTTTACTTTTATTTTAGCCTTTTTTTGCCGATATGCGGTCACAAAAAGCTTTTAATAATTTCAAGTATCGTGATCATTATCAGAAATTCATTAAGTTAATAAATTATTGCCAATTGGCCGGGATTACCATCATAACCGGTCATACACATTCCACGGATAAACTAAAGTAAGTCCTTATATCTATAGATTCACTCTGATTTAGCCAATAGGAAAACCGACTGCTTCGTGCAAGAAGAATGTCGATATTTTGCATAAGTTATTTATCAACAATATTTTATAATTACGAAGTTGAATCTGCTGTGACTATATTGTACCATAGTTTTTAACATGGAGGTACAGATCACCGCAAATCAAGGACGATATGAGTATTATGGCCAAATTAAAGGATAGAAAGATATCTGTGATAAAAGTTAAGGGCACATCTCAGGAAAGAATCTGGTCTATCCTTCCGACGGCCGTTCTTCTTTCTTTTTACTTCATATACTTCCTGTTTCGAATCGATCCGCAACTCATCTATCAGGCCCAGGAGCCGGTATTTTTCTTTGACAAACATTATTTTTACGAGTTTTTCCACTATCCCGGCGGAGTCAACGAGCTTTTCTCCAACTTCCTTTCCCAGTTTTTTTATTATTCATGGACAGGAGCTTTACTGCTTTCAATTGTCTTCGGGCTGATCGCCTGGAATACAAAGGCACTCATCCGGTCGTTCGATGCAGATCGACCTGTGATATATCTGCACTGGATTCCTTCGATTTTTCTTCTGGCCCTTCATAGCAATTACAGATTTCCATTTGTCTTTACTCTGGGATTGTTCTGGATTCTGATCGTCGCGAATATCTATATCCGCATTGCTCCTAAAAACCAGCTATCACGGTTTCTATTCTATATATTTGTTCATACCGTGACATATTACCTTATTGCCGGCCAGGTCGTTATTTTCTCGGCCATTATTATAACCTACGAAGTTCTATATCGCCGCCGGATTATATTACCTTTGCTTTACATCATATTTGCCGGTGTGCTACCCTACATTGGAGCTTCATATCTTTTTATCCTGGACCTCGAAAACGCCTATACGGCCCAGTTGACGTCGAATCATGGATATAAAGTCACCTGGGTATCTTGGGTGCTTTATGCATTCTTTCCATTTGTTTCGTTCCTGATAAAGTTCGGACAGAAGTATGTCAAAATCGGGAAAAATGGCATACATAATATCCGGGGCAGCCTTTTATATTCCCGTTCTCTTAAAATGCGATTTGCCAAAGGAATCATTCTTACGGCTCTGATTGTTGCATCCTGTCTTTATTCATACAACAAAGACGCAAAAGCCTTTTTCCTGATCAATCACTATGCACACTTCGAACAATGGGATAAAGTGATCGCTATGGGGCAAAAAGGTCTCCCAATTAACAACATTGTTGAATGCCAAATCAACAGAGCTTTATATCATTCCGGCTGTCTATGTGACAAACTGTTCAGCGTCCCACAGCTTTTCGAGGGCCATAGTCTTTTTATGCTTGATGACACGCGCTCATCTTATTCACTCCAGCACAGCGATGTGTTTTTCGACCTATGCCTTCTCAATACCTCCGAACAGTGGGCCTATGAAGCCATCGCCACCAGAGGAGATACTGCATGGAACATTCAGCGTCTCGCACTGATAAATCTGCTGAAAGAAAATAACGATATCGCCGCTAAATATCTGAAAATGCTGCGAAAAACTCTCTGGCTCCGAAACTGGGCGATAGAACACCAGAAGTACCTTTCCAACAGCAAGGATTTGTGGGAAAATCCGCAATATCAACGTATCAAAAATTCCATGCCGGCATCCAACTTCCTTGTCTCGTACAGAGAACCTGAATTGTGTCTGGAAGAGCTATTAAATAATACAAAGAATAAAATGGCCTTCGAATATTTTATGGCATATTGCCTTCTCGACGGAGAAATTAGTCAATTCATAAAACATCTCAATCGGATGAATGATTTTAATTATCCCAAAATCCCGCGACATTTTGAAGAAGCTATGTTGATCTATATACAACTGACCGGTCGTAGGGATATTATTCCGCCGGGAAAAAAAGTATCAAAGGAAACCATTATCAGATTCAACGAATTCAATCAAATTACCGCCAAATACAGGAACAATAAAAACGCCGCATATAATGAACTTAAAAAATTCAGAGATACTTACTGGTTTTATGGACTTTACTATTACCAAAACAAGGAATAGTAACATGGATAAGTCAAAGGTTTTTACTATCTTATTCTGCGTGTGCATTTCCGTCTTAACGGTATGTACCGGCTGCACCGGTAAAAAACCGGATATAAGCGATTGTAATTCAACCGGAAGACAGCCGTCCATATCTCCGGATTATACGTAAACGACTCTGCCTCCCAATATCGCTCCGACCAACTTTGTGATCCAGGAAAAGGCCGATGAATATTATGTCCAAATTTCATCCGACACCGGCCAGACAATCGATATCGTAAGCCATTCTCCCAACATCAGGATACCCATTAAACCATGGAGAACATTATTAAACCGGAATCGTGGAAAATCATTGCGAATAACTATTTTCACCAAAGACCAAAAGGGCAGGTGGACCCGCTTCAGTTCTATCGAGAACCAAATTGCAAAAGAAGACATCGATGCATATCTGGCATACAGGCTCATAAAGCCCCTGTATCAATACTGGGATAAGATGGGCATATACCAGCGTGACCTGGGCAGTTATGACGAGCGTCCTATTATCCTGAACACGGCCATAAATAAGGGTTGTGTGAATTGTCACTCCTTCCACAATCACGACCCGAACCGAATGATATTTCACATACGCGCAGGCGTAGGCACCTCGATGATACTGACCTATGACGGCCAAACCTACAAGATCGACACCTCAACGTCTTTTAATCACGCCACATCGTACAGATCATGGCACCCGAACGGGAAAATAATCGCATTCGCTTTCAATACCGTAAGGCAGATATTTAACGCCACAGGTGAAAACCGCGATGTTTACGACAGAGTTTCCGATCTTCTTCTTTATAACGTCGAAACTAATACTATCACGACTTCACCCCAAATATCGAGTCCGGAACGGATGGAAACATACCCCGAATGGTCGCCGGACGGTAAATATCTCTACTTTATCAGCTCACCGGCACTGGACGTTAAAGACGGGGCGAAAAATCCTTTATTAAAATTAAAATACGACTTGATGCGCATATCATACGATATCCGGGAAAATTCATGGGGCGACGTCGAACCTGTATTAACGGCAAGCGAACTGGGCTTGAGCATAGCCCATCCCAAACCATCGCCCGACGGAAAATACATCCTGTTCTCCGCGCTGGAATACAGTTACTTCCCGCTATATAAACCGAACTCGGACTTTTACATCCTGGACACCAGAACGAAAGAATTTCATAAAGTGGAAAAATTAAGCAGCGACAGGGCGGACAGCTACAGTTGTTGGTCCGGCAACGGTCGCTGGGTCGTCTTCAGCAGTAAACGTCAGGATGGAATATGCACCCACTTTTACTTCAGCTATTTTGACTCCAACGGCAATTTCAGCAAACCGTTTCTATTGCCGCAGGAAGACCCGGAATATCAACAATCACGTGTCGTTGTCTATAACATCCCCGAATTTATAACCGGCCCCGTTAAGACAAGTCCGCAAAAGATTATAAAAACAGCCTGGTCCGACCAAATTATCAAAGCTCAGCTCGACCCCAAGGTGAGCAAACGAACGGACAATCAAATGGAGGAAACACCGTATCAACCTACTTTACATAATTAATAACAGCAGGAATCGAATGACACTTACGCGTCAAATTTAGCTTCAATTTGGAAGGAATTTCGATTAAAATATTTCCGAAAATATATATAGTTTTTATAGCGTCACGCAAAGAAAGAAAAATAAGGTAAGAAATGACTGTTCAGATAGAAACACGAAGCCG
>CAYVXS010000030.1:0-13829 GCA_964454885.1 uncultured Pirellulales bacterium | reverse complement strand
ACCTTTAGGCTTCTTAAAAGGTCATGCCTGAAACTTCAGAAGAAGTTTCATATGTTCATCATGGACAACTTTCGGCACCATCGTAGCTTCCGCACGGGGAAGGACCTGTGCACCAATGGGACTTCCAAGTGAAATCCCTTACATCCGTACTCCATATCACAGTACAAGCTGGTAATTGACCACCACAACGCGAATCAGTCTCATTGCAGTCATAATTTTTGGTCCCTGTACACCAATTTATACATCCATGAAGACCGCCTCGGTAATCCACCATCTTTTGAGCGGGTGCGATTGAAATCCATGCGACAATAAGCCCTAAGATCAGGCCAATAACAATAGAAATTCTACGAGCATTAAATCTCTTCTTGAGGAGACTCCCTTTCCGGAATTTATCATCCCATAATTAGCAAAAAAATTCAAGTAAATTCATCCACAATTTCATAAAATCCTTTAACTGCCCATTGGAATCACCTACTTTCTATATAGGCGTTTGTCATTAGTAATTTATTGATACAAAAAATCGCGATTTTTCTGTATCTTTTCATTTTTTATCTTAAACAGCAGAATTATCTGCCGATTACATCGAATTTCGCCTTGAAAAAGACGATTCGTATCAGTAGTGGTAAAAAACGCCAAAAATAGGAGAAGCAAGCATACCCGTTTTTTCATTTAGAAAGTATGGATTTTTGCCGGGAGGGGTGGGGATTTTAGGCTTGCTTTGGGTGTCGATATTCGGTATTAGGATTCGGAAATATGAGTCTTTGTAAGGATCCAATACAGAATGAGATACCGGCAGGCAGGCCAGAAAGGGGCTTTACCCAGTTAGAAAGCCGAGAAAATTTTCTCACGGGATTTACATTAGTAGAGCTGCTTGTGGTTATCGCTATTATTACCGGTCTGCTATCGATACTTATGCCGGGTTTGAGGAAGGCAAAATCGACGGCAATGCGGCTAAAGTGCGCCCATAACTTAAAGCAAATCGATATCGCCCTGAATCTTTATACGAATGCGAACGACGATGTTTTCCCCTGTGCCGAGGACCCTCTGCCGGCCGGTTACTGGCTCTGGATGGGACGCGGCTGGAGGTCGTTTGTCGAGCCTTTATTAGGTGGCAATATAGATGCGAACAATCCGTCGGTTCTGCTCTGTCCTCAGGACGGCGTATCAAAAGAAAAATACGAATCTACCAGTTATTCATACTCGATGGCTTTTTACCACAGCCCCGAACAGATAGATGCTATGAGCAGCTCCGAAGATACGTATAGTAATCCGCAGCCTTCGATTCGGCAGCGGTCTTCGGATGTCACCGGCCCTTCCGGGAAAATTTTTATAGGCGAATGGCTCAGCAATCATTCTCCGATAGAGGACGACAACGGCTGGTGGTGCTGGGAAGGTTCTCGAAATTATCTCTTTGTTGACGGCCAGATACGGATGCTAAAGGCAAAACAGATTCGGCCCGCGCGGGACGGACTGCCTGATGCGAATTTAACGATGCACGGCGTAAAGGGTGTGGATTGGCCGGCGAACGAATAAATAGTTGCAGGTTTTGAGCCTTTGAAAATTCAAATTTTGAATCTCGTTTCTCTTTTACAGTTTGGGATACTCGTATCAAAGCATGCAAGAGAAGTTTGAAGTTTGAGAAATACAAGTTTCAAAGAAGTTATTCAAGCTTCGATACCAGCTTCGAGAACGTCAAACAAGCTTCAATATTCGCGCTGTAGTATTAGTTGAGATTTCTTCTGACTACCGCGGCGGATGCAATCGTTCGCTGAGAGTCGCCGATTTGGACCGTTATTGAAATCTGGACGCTTTTGACTTTTATTACTGCATCTTCGAGCACGGTGTCTTTTGTGAAAGTAACGTTGGTGACATTATCGCAGAGGACATATTCCTGGCTGTCGCTGTTTGTTATCAGGTAGAGTTTATTATCGGCACTTCTGTACTGATAAGTAAGATCCTCATCGGCGGCGGTGAAAAAGCTGCATTCTGTGGATATTGCATTGGGATCAACGGCGTTGGCGGTCCTTATCTGGGTGGTCATGCGAAAGAGTGCCTGCCTGGCATTGTTTATTGTTTTGAACATTTTCTCGTTTTCGCTGAAATTGATGGCCGAAGCGTTAATGGCGACCGCGACAGAGGCTAATAATATAGCAGATATTGCCAGGGCTATCAGCAGTTCCACGATGGTAAATCCGGTTCCACGTCCGGCGGCTTTCCACAATCCGGCCCGTTGAGACCTTGCAACGGGGCCACCGGAGTTTTCGCAGGCGCCGCGTTTTCTCCGGCTGCCTCTTGCAGCGGAGTTCCTCGGACTTACAAAGGCGCCTCGTATTTTTCGGCCGCGTTTTCGTGCGTGCGGAATTGAATGGATTTTATTCGGTGTATTTTTCATTTCCTTGTACCAGTTTGTAAAACGTTTCTCGAATTTTATTTAGCAAGACACGCCCGGTGATTTTAGTATCTGGCCCGGAGCCAGCTTGCCGAACTTATTTCCTTCGAGTTCAAAAAAATCTTAACTGTTATGCGAACAAAGTTACTGCTGTGATCGCTCACTACCTGCTCGAAGTTGGATGCGCTGACATTTTCTACCGTTACCTGCTGACTGTAAGCGGCGAAATCGTTCAGTGGATTTCTGTCGGCGTTAATCGGCGGGCAAAAAACCGCACCGTCGAAGTCGTCCAGGTCGTCGTAGGTGGTGAGAGTTTCGCCGGTTTCCGGACCGAATGTGGAAGTTCCCCCAAGCGGGTCGATGACCGGCAGCAGGGCGGTCAGCTCTCTGATCTGTTCGAGAAGAAACTCGGCGGTTGACAGGTCCGTACCGGCGCCGTTGGATTGGGTAAATGCACTGTTTGCACCGACGAGAGAGGCGATTGCAAGCCCGACGAGCAGTATCGCAATCAGGACCTCAATGAGGGAAAAGCCCTTTTTATTTTTCATATTTTCCATCTTGTCCCCCCAATCGTAGTTAGACGGTATTATCCTCCTGTTAAGTAATTTATTTACCCAGAACGACGCTGGACATCTTGAATATCGGCAGAATAATGCTCATGGCGATAAAGCCGACAATTAGACCCATCGCAACAATCATTAAGGGTTCTATCATCGATGTCACTGTTTTGATTACGGTTTTAAGCTCTCTTGCATAAAAGCTGGAAACATCCCGGAGAACGTCACTCATTGTACCGGAATCTTCGCCGCTTCTTATCATCTGTACGACGTTGCTCGGCATCAGATTGTACTGGGCGAGACTGGATGCTATTTTTTTACCCTGGCGGACTTCCTCGTAAACGCCGAGCCACATGTTTTTGTAAAGTACGTTACCCGCTATCTGGGCCGTTATTGAAATCGTGTTGAGTATCGGTACGCCCGCTCTTGTCAATACACCCATGGTATGCAGAGACCTTGTGATGTAAAGGCTTCGGCACAATGTTTTAATCAGGGGTATTGTTAACTTCGCCTTGTCCCACCACAGTCTGCCGACGGTAGTGCCGGTAAAATACCAGAATCCCCAGAAAAAAGCGCCTATGGCCGGGATAATAAAATACCAATAACCGCGCAGGAATGCGCTACTGGCCATTAATGCTTTTGTAGGTGCCGGTAGCAAATGTTCTTTGCCGGCGAAAATTGCCGTAAAGCGTGGCAGAACGAAACACAAAAGGAAAATAGTTACCACTACCGCCATGAAAGCAATAATGATAGGGTACACCATCGCTCCTTTTACCTGCGAACGCGTTTCGGTCTCTGAGTCCAGGTATTCTGCCAACTTCTGCAGCATGTCACTGAGAGAGCCGCTGATTTCCGCCGCCGCCACCATATTTATATAGAGTTCCGAGAACGTATGTGGATGCTCTGCAAGCGCCTGGGAAAAACTTTGTCCGGCCTCGATGCGGTTTTTCAAATCGAATATGATATTTTTGAATTTTTTCTTGTCGTTTTGTTCGGCAATCGATTCGAGTGCATCCTGGAGACTTATTCCGGCCCTAACCATGACGGCAAGCTGGTTCGTAAAATTCAAAATATCTTTTCTGCTCGGTCCGAACTCGACCCTAAATTCTTTGATGCTTTCCATGATATTTTGGTGCGACCGTCTCGGTGTCAACGCGGGATTCGCGTTATTTTGGCCCTGCGTGCCCGGACTGCGGTTTTGGCGCATTTTTTCAGCAACTGCAGTAGCGCCTTTTTGGTTTCTCAATGAATCTTCAAACATAATTATGCTCCAACGTATTAATTTTTTCAGCCGGATTCATTTTTGTCCGCAATTATTGTACCACTGCACCGCTCGGTTTCTGGACTACCTCGAATTCATCGACCGGCACAAGGGTTTTTTCCATCTTGGCGGGATTGCTTGACCGCATAACCGCTTCTTCCCTGTCTATATAACCCTGGAAATACATATCTGCGATGCTGTTGTCCAGGTTTTGCATACCCAGCCTTCTGGAAGTTTCGATAATGTTCGGTATTTCGTATATCCTGTTCTCACGTATGCAGTTTCTCACGGCCGAAGTGCACAGCAATATCTCCGTACACGGAACCATTCCCGGCTCATCTACTCGCCTGAATAATGTCTGCGAGATAACAGCCTGCAGTGTATTTGCGAGCATCGTTCGAATCTGGTTCTGCTGTGTAGCAGGATAGATATCAATAATACGCTCGATGGTCTGGGCGGCGTTTATCGTGTGCAGCGTGCTGAATACGAGGTGGCCGGTTTCGGCGGCGGTGACGGTCGAGCCTGTTGTCTCGAGGTCTCGCATTTCGCCGACCATGATGATGTCCGGGTCCTGTCGCAGGACGTGCTTGAGGCCCGATGCGAAATTCGGACAATCTCCGCCGATTTCACGCTGTTCTATCATACATTCCTTGTTCTCAATCATATACTCGATAGGGTCTTCCAGTGTGATAATTCGTTTTCCGTATTTTGTGTTTATCAGCTCTACCATCGCGGCGAGTGTCGTACTTTTACCTGATCCGGTATGACCGGTTACGAGCACCAGACCTCTCGGCAAATCAGTCAGCTCCTTAACCACCGCCGGAAGGTGCAAATCATCAATTGCCGGGATTTGGTTCGGGATAACTCTAAACGATATAGCAATTGTATCCCGCTGATAATGGGCATTAACACGAAAACGGTGACCATCGTCGATGCTTGTCGAGAAATCGAGGTCCTTGTGTTCCTCTATTTTTTTGAACTTGTCGGGACCAACCATGGAAAGTACCATTTCTTTCGCATCTTCGTTACTGACCGGGGCAAAATCCAGTTCCACAAGCTCTGTATTTCTTCTCAGTACCGGCGGCATCCCGACGTTAATATGCAAGTCACTTGCTCCGTTCTCGATCACATCCGCCAAGATTGTTTTCACATCTATCATATCACACCTCTCTCAAAAGGATTTATCTGCCGTTTCTATGTATTCTTGATATCATTAATTTTATATCTTTCTTTTCAATTTTTTTACAGGCTTGCTTTATTTAGACAAAGTTAATACGATTTCCACACCGCCTGAACCGAGCTTTACCTGGTTATCTTCGATAACGAGCACATTGAAACCGTCGATCGAATTTCCTGCGTAAAGGATTTTATCATTGATCATACAGCATTTACCCATGTCGGACTGCATAATACTGTCGAGCTTTAATTCCTTTGCTTTTTGCTTTATTTGCTGTTGCCAGATTGCTTCAGGATCTATTCCTGTCAGTTCTTCCGCGACGGTGGCTTTGTTTTTCAGGTTGGACAGAAATATCTCGAACTGGAAGGGATTCTTCGAGAGTTCCTCGACTTTTACCTGGAGTACGTCGGAAAACTCGTAAAATTTGCTGACTATTTCATCCATACTTGTGAACATTTCCGATTTAATTCCGGTAAGGCGGGCTATGGCCGTTTCTATTTGTATTTCTTCGGGAGTTACTTCATTGGCAGAAGCTGCCTGTGGTGCGCTCTTTTTGACCATAAACCAGAGGCATATCAAGCCGATAACAAACAAGACAGCAAGTAATGTAGTGCTCCTGCGAACCGCTTTTCCATGTGATGCCACTGTGAAGTATTCCTGTTCACCGGTTTTAGCATTAGGATTTTTATGTGCATTACGTGCAGCTTCGTCTGCCGGTAATTCTCCGACATTTGAATCTCGTAAAAAGGACAACATTTCTAAGCTCCGTTAATTACTTGTTTACTGTTTCTAATAAAGGGATCTTTTATTTGTCTCTTATCCGGTTGAATTCTGGAAAAATATGCTTACTATGAAATCGGCGGCGATTTGACCTTCATCGTCGCTAGATTGTTTTTCCAGTTTAAGCTCCCGAATCTTCATAATACGCGGGAGTTTCTCGAGCTCTAAAAGGAAAGAGTAAAACGAGCTGAAATTCCCCTCTAATTGCATTTTTAAAGGCTGCTCTATATAACCGCTGTTGTCTTTCGAGGACAGTGTTCGAATTGTCTTCGGTTTGAGTCCCTCTTTCTGTGCGATTACCGTTACCTGTTCGAGCACTTCATGAATTTGACTCGTGGGCGGTAGCTTGCTTTCGAAGAATTCGATTGCTTCCTGCAGCTTTTCGAGCTGTTTCGCGAGATCGTCCGCCGCCGAAGCAGCTTCTTCGAATTTAGCCAACTGGGCCAGTTTTGTTTCGAGCTTTCCTTTTTCCTCGGCCAAATCTTTGTTTGCCGGTTTAATCATATAATGGTAGCCGGCCACAGAGACGCCAACTAATAATACGAAGAATATGATTTTTCTTAAACTGCTTGTCATGACTATACCCTCATCTATGTATTGTACCGTTTCGTTTCAGGAACATTTATCCTGTCCGTATCAGCATTAGAAATTCCTGATTGTTCCTTCGGCCTTTTTTCTTATTGTCTCAACATCATCCTTGCTCAGATGCACATCGTTCTTTAACATCGCCGTAAGTTTGAACTGTCTGAATGTGCTGTCGTCTATTTTGTGTTCTTTTGACTCCACCAGAGCTACGTTGTCCATCAATGTTGAATTACTCAGCCTCTCGATGTAGGAGGCCACCTGAAGGTCGCTCGGGGCCATACCTTCGATTTCTATGTACGTCTCCAGCATTTGCTCCGGCGATAACCTGGTTGAACCGGCTTTGTTTTCTGCTTGTGCCGCCTGGTATTTACTCGATACCGAAACATGGCTATTGTTTTTCGGCTCTTTCTGGAGCAAGGTCAGGTTTACCAACGAAACTCCGGATGGCAGGTTGTTTGTTAACGAAGCTAATAATATGCTTCTTGGTACTGGTTCGAGCAGCTCTGCGGTCGTAAGGGCCGTTTTCATCATCGCTCTTTTCTTAACCTGCAGCTCATCGAATTGCTGGATGGCCTCGTGCATTTTAGTCATTCTCGAGTTTACGAGATTTTCCTTGGCCCGGCAGGCCCGCTGACGTATCTTGATTGTTACGAACGAGCCGCCTAAGGCCGTCATCACAACAACGAACAGAATAAGATATATCAGGTTCGTTCTTTTGGATTCGTTGTTTTGAATATAGTCATCAGGAACAAAATTTATATTAACCATTTTTTTATCTCCCTTTTATATGGAACCCATGCTTACGATAGACTCATCCCGAAAGCAACCGCCCAGTTGACCTGACAATTTCTCCTGTCTATCGGATTGCCCGGCTCCTTTTCATCTGATTCGGTATTATTTGACTGACGAAATGAACCGGCTATATCCACCGCCGCCAGGCAGTCTCCGATCTGTGCGGGCATTTCCATCTGTTTTGCTATCATTGCACATATATTTCTGTCCGAGGCCCGGCTCGAAAGGAATATTAAGCGTTCGATCTGAGTGCTTTTGTTTATCGCTGCGAATTGCCGTTTACACGAAGTAAGCTCGAATACCAGTCTGTCTATTTCCGCTTCGTCGAAAAGTTTCCCGGATCCTATCGGTATCGAGCGGGCAAAAAGCAGGCTTTTATGACGGCAAATTACCACATTCGTACGGTTGGCTTCGATGCAAATGAGCATAACAATTGCTTCGAGGTCGGATTTGCGTCTGCCGAAGAAAGTCGTGTAACAATTTACCAATGCCGTAGGCCAGATGGTTATGGATTTAATCGTTGTTCCGGCTTTTTCATAAATCGCCAGGTGCCTGTCGATGGTTGTACGCTCGGTCGCCATCACCAGGATATTTTCCTGCTCTGTCTGTACGTACTTGAGCATCGTATTGTCCATGTCTGATTCGAAAGGAAGCTTCTGTTTTATTTTTGAAAACAGGGCATCCTCAAGTTTTTCCTGGTTTACCTTGGGCATTTTTATTTGGTCAATAAAGATCGCGTTTGTCGGAATACCGGCTATCACTTCTTTACCCTGAAAATTGTTTTTCGATATTTGCTTACGGATTGTCTCAATAGCCCATCTTTGCCAGGTGCTGCTGCCGAATTCTATCTCTTCGGGTGTTGGTTCGGTAATCCCGGCAATCAAATGAATGCCTTTGCCGTTATTCCCGAGCTGGACTAATCTCAAACTGTCGTCACAAATATCGATTCCGATTGAGTATGTATGTTTTTTCGAAAGGCCAAACATTTTTTGAATTATTTCACCCAAAAATTCCTATCTTCTATCAGGATTTTCACCTGTAACGTTCACCACGTAAAATATATGAAACAGAAACCTAAAGAGCCAAATACGGGAGAAAATATTCGTCGCTCATATCGGTATGAATCACACAACTTCGGTTGTAAGACCAATAATATCTTCGAATCGAATGCTTCGCGGGGGTTTTGGACTTATAAACAAGGCCGATTAAATTAATGTTATTAATCGGTAAAAAACATTTTGAAGACGGCAGTTTTTTTTATAAAGACCCAGATGAACCACTGAGTCTGTTTTCGTATGTTTTTCGTCGTTGAAGGGGAAAAGGGAATAAATGATTTATGGGACGGTAGGATTTTTAGGTTCTGAATCAGGTAAATCACTCGGCTTTGAGTCTGCGGTTCATTAAGTCCTCGATTGCTTTTTGTACCGGCTTTTTTTGGAACAGCACCTGATAGACGGCCTTCGTGATGGGCATCTCGACGTTATATCGCCGGGCCAGGGCAACAACGGATTTGCATGTGGCGACTCCTTCCACGACCGATTTAGTCGCCTCCTGGGCCTGTTCGGTGCTTTGTCCTTTACCGATTCTTTCGCCGAACGACCGGTTTCTTCCCGTCGGGGAGATGCAGGTTGTCACCAGATCGCCCAGGCCGGTCAGTCCGGCAAATGTCTGTGGTTTTGCGCCGCAGGCGATTCCCAGGCGGGTTATTTCGGCAAGCCCTCTTGTCAACAGTGCTGCTTTTGCATTATCTCCGGCTCTTGTGCCGTCTATAATTCCCGCGGCTATTGCTATGATATTTTTCATGGCGCCGGCCAGCTCGACTCCGACGACGTCGGTATTGGTATAAACGCGAAACCAGGGAACACTGAAAGTTTGTTGGACCTGCTTCGCCAGTTTTTCATTATAAGCCGCCGCACAGGCCGTAGCAGGAAGTTTCCTGGCCAGCTCGTCGGCTATTGTCGGACCGCTTAGTACCACCAGAGCGGTGTTTGGTTTTAAATCGAGAACCTCGGTGAGGATTTGAGTCGGACGCAATAATGTTTTGTTTTCAACTCCCTTGGCAACCGAGACTATCGGCACATCCCTGCAGGTCTGTTCTTTTAATCTGGTCCATACAGACCTCATGAACTGGCACGGTACGGCGGAAATAATTAAATCCGCCTTCGACATTATATGGCTGTCGTCCGGCTCGAAGACAATATCGGTGGGCAGCTTATAGCCGGGCAGGAATTTCCTGTTCTCTCTTTCCTTTTCAATCTGGGCCAGTTGCCGGCGGTCGTAACCCCATATACGTACTGGGATATTTTTCTCGCACAACAGGATACCTAAAACGGTACCCATTCCACCGTCGCCTATTATGGAAATATTCCTGAACATAGCGGTTTGCCTTTGTCGATTCTGGATTCTTGAAGCCGTCGAAGATAGAAGCTGGTTGTAAGTTGTCGATACTGGTATCGAAGCTGGATTATTGAGGTTCGAACATCGAGAAAAGAATTTCGGGTTTCAACTACAAACATCGATACGAGCAGCAGTGTGGACACTAAATAATCGTCAATTGTATTAATATTTCCCATAATTTTAAAAAAGTATTAATCATCGAGTTCGCGAATCCAGATATTACGGAACCTCACCGGATTATCGTGGTCCTGCAACATGAGAGGTAATTTATCCTCGTGAGGCGAATAATTTGATATCGTGTGTTCATCGATCCAGCCGGTGCCGCCCTGCAGCTCTACGTTGTCCTGGACAAGGACGCCGTTCTGAAACACCGTAAAGATTGCTTTTTTTACAACTTTATCACCGTTGAAAATGGGGCGATGAAAAATTATATCGTAGGATTGCCACTGGCCCGGTTTTCGGCAGGCGTTGACCAAAGGTACGACTCTGCCGTATAGTGCCGCACACTGGCCGTCGGGATATGTGGCATTCTCGTATGAATCGAGCACCTGTACTTCGTAGGTTGACATCAGAAAAACTCCACTGTTGCCCCTTCCCTGGCTTCTACCCGTGATTCTTGTGGGAGTCGCAAACTCGATATGCAGTTGGCACGAGCCGAAGTATTGCTTTGTCTGGATATTTCCTGCGCGTCTTACCGACTCCATGTAACCGTCCCGCACAATCCATTTTGTCGGGCCGCCGCGTTCGGATGTCCATCCCGACAGGCTTGTCCCGTCGAATAAAACAATGGCATCGGAAGGAGCTTTGCCGGGTTGCTCCTGCGTGCTCTCGGTACCCGGTGTGACGACAGGCGGAGCTGGACGATTCATATCATGTACGAGCCAGCGTCCGGTTTCGGTTTCAAGGTATTGTGTTCCTTTTTTTGCATTTTCCTGCATGGGGGATTCTTTCGTTACCTGGAGGTTTTTCATTGTTGCGCATCCGGCTGCGATGATCAACAGGCATACGACAATATTCGGTAGAACTGTCCTGGTCATAGTTATTCCTTTCATAATCCATAATGTATCAGTAAAGCGGGATTTTCTGTGAATTATATTTAGATTGAGTGTCGGCGCCAAGGATATGTTTGAAGCGGCCTGTTATTTCACTTTCGACGATATGTTATGTAAAAAATGGGCGTTTGAAATTAGCTTCCCGGCAGGCTATAATTCTCGTATGAGAGTATTGATATATGGTGGTGGTGCGGTAGGACTCGGGCTTGCGAGCTGTTTGCTGAAATCCGAAGCCCTGGTGGATATTATTTCCCGGACGGATACTGTCGTCTCTTTACGGGAAAGCGGCCTTACCAGAAAGGGTATTTTCGGGGATTACCATGCGGAACCTTCCGCGTTAGGTAGTTTTTCTTCGCCGGATGAGGTGCCTGCGAATATTTATGATTATATTCTTGTATGCACGAAATCATTTGATTCGTTTCATGCAGCAAAGGACCTTTCCGGGCATAAGGCCCTGTTCGGCGAAAGCACGAAAATCGTATTATTCCAAAACGGGTGGTCGAATGCTGATACTTTCACATCTTTTTTTGACGAGGAAATTATATACAGCGCGCGTGTCATCACCGGATTCCACAGATACAAGCCCAATAAAGTGACAATAACCGTACATGCGGATGCGATTCATATCGGCAGTCTGTTCGGTGCGGATTTATCGAATCTCGAAGAATTGAGCATGTCTATAAACAACGGAGGCATCCCCTGTGAGACGACTGCGGATATCGAAAAAGACCTTTGGGCTAAAATGTTGTATAATTGTGCACTCAATCCTCTCGGTGCTATTCTCGATGTCCCTTATGGGAAGTTAGCCGAGCAGAAATATTCACGCTCCATAATGGATGGAATTGTCGGGGAAGTATTCGAAGTAATGACTAAAGCCGGTTTTCGAACGCATTGGGAAACCGCCGGGGATTTTCTCGATATATTTTACAGCAAACTTGTGCCTGATACGGCAGGGCACAGATCATCGACGCTCCAGGACATCGCCGCAAAAAAACCGACCGAAATCGAAGCCCTGAACGGGGCCGTTATCAAATTAGCCGAAAAGTTCGCCGTTCCTGTGCCGTACAATTTAATCGTTTATAATATCATAAAGTTCATCGAGGCAAAAAATCCTAAAGAATCCCGGACGAGTGAGAGTAAGGTCTCGTAGTAGTTACTGTTCTATGATTTCGATGTTTTCGGGATGGAGGCGTTTTAGCTCCGGGAGCTGGTTTCGTCCGAGTATGGCGTCGATGAAGACGGAAGTGTCCGTGTATTGCTCGTTCAGGATTTGGCCGTATGCACGCAGAAAGCTTTGGATCCTGCCGTTTGATGTGCTGCTTTGAACTCGAATCAGAAGCTCATCGCCTTTGTATTTCGCTATAACCGCATGGTTCAAATCATCCAGACCGAAACCTGTTCTGGCGGATATATTAACGGCATCGGGATATATTGTTTGCAGCATTTCGAAATCGCTTATGTTTTTGACGATGTCAACTTTGTTAAACACCTCCAGAATAGGTTTTTGGCCGCAACCGATTTCTGCCAGGACCTTATTGACCGATTCGATCTGGTTCAGCGCATCGGTATTGGATACGTCCACGATGTGCAGCAGCAGGTCGGCGTTGACGGCTTCTTCGAGTGTCGCCTTAAAAGAAGCGACCAATTGATGCGGCAGACTTTTGACAAAGCCGACCGTATCGCTCAGCAGTACTTCCACTCCCTTTGCTGGAGACCATCTCCTTGTTCGCGTATCTAAGGTTGCGAAGAGTCTGTCTTCGACAAGAACGTCCGCATCGGTGAGCTTGTTAAGGATGGTGCTTTTGCCGGCGTTGGTGTAGCCGACCAGACAGATTTTGAATAGCCCGTGCCGTGCTTCGATCTCACGAATCCTGCGGCTGTCTATTTTTGCAAGCTCTCTTTTTAGTTCCGTGATTCGCTTGCTGACTAACCGGCGGTCGATTTCAAGCTGCTGTTCGCCGGGACCTCTGGTTCCAATTCCGCCGACTGCTCCGGCGGTCGTACCGCCGCCTGCTCCGGCGACTGTGTCTAAGTGAGACCACATCCGGGTCAAACGCGGGTATGTATATTCGAGCTGGGCCAGTTCGACCTGTAGCTTGGCCTGTTTTGTTTTGGCCCTTGTGGCGAATATATCCAGAATCAATTCGCTCCGGTCGAGGACTTTTGCTTCGACAATTTTCTCAAGCTCGCGAATTTGGCCGGGCGAAAGGTCGTTGTCGAATATAACAACGTCGGCATTGAACCGTTTGACGCGCGAACTGAGCTGTTCGGCTTTGCCCTTGCCTATATAAGTGGAGGGATTTATTTTGCGGATTTTTTGCTGAAACCTGTCAACGACAACCGCCCCGGCACTTTCGGCTAAGGCTGTAAGCTCGGATAATCCGTTTGCCCCGTCTGGATTATGCAGGACGGCGGCTACTAAAACGGCCCGCTCTTTTTTTACTTTTAGCGTCTGGCGAAACTTCTCCAAATATTTACCTCCAAAAACGCTTTTCTATTTTAACATATTAGGCCATATTATACAAAAAAATCCCCAAAACGACATTTTTTTGGTCCGATATCGGCTTTTTTATAAATAAATAGCAATTTTAGGCTAAAAAGCAATTGGGAATAATTTTTGACTTGAAAAAACATAAATACTCCTTTAAACTAAAAAACTTAATGTTTTTTGACGAATTAATATAGGTTAGAGTTTTAGATAGCTCAAAATGTCAGGATCAAAATAAGGATTCTTTTTATATGTTGAAAGTTAAATCGCGGGCAGGTGAATCGGTACAGCAAATGATAAGGCGCTTTAAAAAGCTTTGTGAGAAAGAGGGTCTGATTAGAGATATGAAGC
>CAYVXS010000029.1:0-13857 GCA_964454885.1 uncultured Pirellulales bacterium | reverse complement strand
CCCTGCCCAACCGATTGCCCTGCCTGTCGAAACCAAGCGCCGGTGTTACAACCAGATCAATATCCTCAAACGGCACCGGCACACCCGTTATAGGATTTTTCAGACCGGAAGCCGATGTCGAAATACCCGTTTCAAGCGAACTGATTTTCACCGGGATCATGTGCCTCTGCTCCCACGAAATCTTAGGCACCGCCACTGTTTTTCCCAACTGCCAGGCGTGAAGAATCGCTTCCGACGTATCAGCCTCGTAAGGAAGGGACAAATACATCATAATAGTCGAGGCATTTTGAAACTGCGGCATCGAAATCAAATGACGACAGGCCTGTCGAGATTTCTCACTCCTCTGCTCTGCTGGTATCTCAAGCAGACTTTTTTGTAACTGACGACGCAATTGAGCTTTGTCCATTTACTTATCCTTCTTTACGGCATTATTTCGAGAAGGTTTGCCATTTTCTATCAGGCTTTGCAGCTTTTGTAAATAGTTCTGAATATTTTTTTCATAACCAATGTCCTTCGGGACGTAATATTTTTTCTTCATCTCGGCCGGTATATATTCCTGCGACACGAAACCATCCCTGAAATTGTGCGGATATTTATAATCAACACCGAAACCGGCCTTTTTCGCGGCCGCATAGTGGCTATCCTTCAGATGTTTTGGTACCGGTATAATCGGCTGGTTCTCAACATCAGCCATTGCCTGCCAGACGGCAGAGGCCGAAGCGTTCGATTTAGGTGCACATGCAACATACAATGCCGCCTGTGCCAGTGCCAACTGGGCTTCCGGTAAGCCTACGAACTCAGATATCTGAACGGCCGCCGAGGCAAGGACTGCGGCCATCGGATCGGCATTACCGACATCTTCCGTCGCACAAATCGCGATTCGCCGGGCAATGAAGCGAATATCCTCACCACCGGCCAACATTCGAGCAAGCCAGTAAACAGTAGCATCAGGGTCGGATCCCCGCATACTCTTCTGCAACGCACTTGCCAAATCATAGTGCGTATCACCCGTACCGTCGTAATCAATCGTCTTTTGTTGTATCGACTCAGTAGCAACTTCGAGATTAAATTTTATTTTCTTCTCGGGACTTCTCGCAGCCTGCGACAATACACCCACTTCGAGGGCGGTCAGGGCTTTGCGGGCATCGCCGTCACAGATAACCGATAAAAATTCCAGAGCTTTATCCTCAGGCTCGATAACGAAATTTCCAAGACCCCGTTCGGTATCTTTAATTGCGGTTTTAAGCAATTTTATGATATCTTCCTGATCGAGAGGCTCGAAACGAAATACCGTACTGCGGGAAATCAAAGGCGAATTGACCGCGAAAAAGGGATTTTCCGTAGTTGCACCAATCAGAATTAAAATTCCCGCCTCGACATCATCCAGCAAAACATCCTGCTGAGCGCGGTTGAATCGATGAATCTCATCGATAAAAAGCACCGTCCTGGTCCGGCTTACTGCAAGCCTGTTGCGGGCCAGACCGATGATATCGCGAATATCTTTCACACCGGCGGCTGGAGCGCTGAGATAATGGAATTTAGCCTTGGTATAATTCGCAATCACCATTGCCAGCGAGGTCTTGCCGACCCCGGGAGGGCCATAGAATATCAGGCTGCTCAGCCTGTCCGCTTCGAGCATTCTTGTCAGCAGCTTATCAGGCCCGAGAAAGTGCCTTTGCCCGACAAACTCGTTCAAATTTCTCGGCCTCATACGCGCCGCCAGCGGTGCCGAGGATGCCACCTCGGCCTGTTCAGAGCCGCCAAATAAAGTTTCGCTGGACTTTTTTTCAATCATTGAGCACATTATATGAAAGAAAGATGAAACTGTCGAAAAATAATTCGCTGCTTATGTCTGAAATGATAGTTACAGGGATTTTTTATCCACGATTCGATAAGTTATATAAAAAAACCGAGTGAAATCCCGGCCCTTCTTAATATCCACTGAATTCACTATAAAACCGATGTTAAACCACCCTGTCAGCCATAAATTTCGCTGTTTCAATCAGAGCTTCTTTAGCATCGTTGTCCTTCAAGCCGTCTAAAGCATTAATTGCTTTTTCGACAAAATTTCCCGCCCTGGTACGTGCATATTCCAGAGAACTACAACGTTCCAATAGTTCCACAAAACGACTCCTGTTCGTTCCGGTTTTTTCTCCCTTAAGATACGAATTTATGACCTCGTCTTTTTCTTTCTTATCAACGGTTTTAAGTAAATGTATCAAGGCCAGGGTTAACTTACACTGGTTAAGGTCATTACCGGTATTTTTGCCTGTTACTTTTTCATCACCGGAAATATCGAGCAAATCATCGGTGATTTGAAATGCAATACCGGCATTAAGACCAAATTCGGACAATGACCGAACCTGCTGCTCTTGTGCCCCGGCTAAAACAGCACCGATAGAACAGCATACACTGAAAAGAACGGCACTTTTTTCGGTGATGACATCGATATATTCCGGCTCGCTCAACTGCCAATTCCGTGTTTGCATTATCTGGTTCAGCTCACCTTCACAAAGCCTGACCGCAGCATCAGCAATAACCTTAGTCAGCTCCGGTTTAATTTCAGCACACAACCTAAAGACCCTGCTTAACATAAAATCGCCCATTATAACAGCATACTCGTTGCCCCAAATGCTATTGATGGTGGGCTGTCCTCGCCGTCTTAGACCCTGGTCTATAACATCATCGTGTAAAAGCGTCGCATTATGAATCAGCTCAACAATCGCCGCAACGCGAACATGCTCGTCGGTTATATCACCGCAGCAGGAACCGGCAAGCAAAACCAGACCGGGACGAATCATTTTGCCGCTGCGGCTTCGTACATATTCGAATAACCGGTTCACATCAACAACCGTTAGTTTTTGCTCGGACCAGTTCCGTACTGCCAAATTAACAATACGGCTGGTTAACTGATTGCTTATCAACACTCTAACCTGATTTAACCGGTCTTTAATAAGTCTGAAAGCTGGAATTTCAAAGTCCGGCAGAGAAGCTGAAATATCGATGTGTGCCGGTCGTTGCATAGCACCTAGCGGATACCCGATAGCGGTTGCATTTGTATCGGTTATCAGCTACTTCTCCTTTCCGTGGGCATATTTGAAGAACTTGTCTCTGAGCAATTGAGTAACCGGGCCGGGTTTGCCGTCGTTGATAATTCTACCGTCAATCTCGACAATACCGATCACCTCGGCGGCGGTTCCCGTAAGGAAAAATTCATCGCAAACGTACAAATCGAATCTCGTCAGATTTTTCTCAACCACCTCGAGATTTTCCACTTCGGCCAATTTAATAACGACACTTCGTGTAATTCCTCCCAAAGCCCCGGCCTCTGCGGGCGGGGTATAAATAACACCTTCTTTTACTATAAAAACATTGTCTCCGGTCGCCTCCGCAACATACCCCTCGTGGTTATACATTATCGCCTCCGGGACATTTACATCCAAAGCTTCGATCTTGGCCAGGATATTATTGAGATAGTTCATGCTCTTGACCTGGGGAGGAATCGCCAGAGGATGATTACGAACAGTGGTTGCACTGATTACCTTCATCCCTTTTTCATAAAGCTCCTCCGGATAAAGCTGAATTTTATCCGCAATTATGATTATGCAGCTATTTTCGCAGACAAACGGATTTAATCCGAGAGTTCCAACTCCCCTTGTAACGACTAACCGGATGTAACCGTTGGTAATTCCGTTGGCCTCGACAGTTTCCTGCATCGCATTCGCAAGCTCACTCTGGCTAAGCCGAATCGGCAAACGAATCGCTTTGGCGGATTCATAAAGCCTCTTGATATGGGCATCCATTTCAAAAATCGTGCCGTCATATACGCGGATACCCTCAAAAACTCCGTCACCATAAAGCAAACCATGGTCAAAAACGGATACTTTCGCTTCTTCGCGATCAACAAGCCTGCCATCAAGCCAAATCTTCAAACCCATACGGTTACCCTTTATAATATTTAACTTTTAATGCCCTTGCTGTTATGCACAATTTTACCATCTACTAATGTTACTATTCGACCAGCTCTTTGTGCAATCCTGTCGTCGTGGGTTACCATCACAATCGTCTGGCCGGCCCGGTTCAGTTTTTCAAGGACATCTAAGATACTGTTTCCTGTCACAGAGTCAAGGTTTCCTGTCGGTTCATCCGCCAAAAGCAGCTGCGGCTCATTCATTAAGGCCCTGCCAATCGCTACCCTCTGTCTTTCTCCGCCGGACAATTGATAGGGTTTATGTTTGGCCCGTTCGGATAAGCCAAGCTGCTGCAGCAGTTCTGCGGCACGGTTTTTGGCCCATTTTCGGCATAAAAACCAGCCGGGAATGCTCCTGCCGGCCATAACCGGCAGATAAACATTCTCCAGCACATTTAATTCGTCTAATAAGTGATAAAACTGAAATACAAATCCGACCTTTTTATTACGAAATCGGTTCAATTCCCCGGCACCGAACCGGCTCAAATCCCGTCCGGCAAAGGCAACTGTGCCGCTATCCGGTACATCCAACGCTCCCAATATATGTAAAAGCGTACTTTTACCGCTGCCGGAAGCCCCGATTATCGCGACAAACTCACCTTTATTTACAGTTAGCTCGGCTCCTTTGAGCACCTGTAATCTTATTGCTCCCATGCGATAGGATTTATGAAGATTCTCTGCTTTTATTAGGATATCATCCTTGCCCATATTATTCACTTATATAAAACATCAAATATTAAAAATCAAAATTGTGGAATCAACCAAAGGCGGATTACCTCTTTAATTTTGCATTTTACATTTTGATTTTTGCATTCTTTCTTTACAATTGGTTAACCTGCAGAGTTTCTGCAGGTTTTCGCCTTGCAGCCTGCCAGCTCGGCAAAAACGCTCCTGCCAAACAAACTAAAATCGCCGAAAGGGCAATTATCAAAAGGACGCTAACTTCCAATTTATTCGGAATATCACCGATGGCGAAAATAGTCCTGTCCCATAGCTCAAAATTACATTTCTCGAAAAGCCAGTCTTCCAACCGATTGATATTCAACAAAAACATCCAGCCGGTAAACAAGCCGACACAGGAGCCTAAAAGTCCTACTAAAAAGGCAAAACCACCAAACAATTCGAGAATACCAGAGTCAGAAACACCGACGCTTTTCAATATCCCGATGTCTTTACTCTTATGGCTGATTATCATATAAAATACAACTAAAATAATAAAAACAGTCGTAATCGCAACAAAACCAAACATAATAATCAATTCCGTTAGTTCATTTTCCATTGGTGCGATGGATTCACGTCTGTACTGCCTCCAGCTTTGAACGGAAACGGTCTCTAATAAATACGCCTGTGATTGGTCGGTCATTTCCTTTTTATATTTCTGCCATAATGCTCGAACTTTTTCACAACCGGCCGGAATTTTGACATCCGGCTTGAACTTAATATGAAGCTGAGACAGTCTTTTAGTCGGACCGGCCATTCCACAAAGCATCTGTACCTGTTTGAAAGGCAGGTAAATAATCGCGCCGTCAACTCTGGGCAAACCGGTACTCGATCTGTCGGTACAGTAGAATGTTTTCGTATTAACCAGATCGGTTCCTGCCTGAGCTAAAGCGCCTTTTGCAGTCAATGGAAAACAGCTTATCGAGAATCCCTTTCGGGAAAGACCGGCCCAGCCTATATATTTATTCTCAATTTCCTGAGCCAATAAGTCACCCAGAACACATCCGGGAAGATTAGGATCATCCGCGATTTCGAAAGCCCTGGAAACATCATTTTTATTTTTATCCAGACTTTCTCCGAAACCGGTCACTTTACCGTACTCGGCAGGATCGATACCCATAATCTCAAGTCCGAAATCCTGTCTCGAACCTCTGATTCGTACCAGGGCAAAACTTTTAATTACCGGCGATACGGCCGCGACGTATTCGGTTTGTTTAAGTATTTTTACAAAATCCTCATAGTAGGCAAAACCCACTAACGATTCTGTCCCGACTACACAATCCCCCACAAACCGGTGATTTTTCTGTTTGAAGTCATTCACCAGCCCAGACATTACGGTCATCACAACAACAACAATAAAGACGCACAGCGCAACCGACAAAAAAGCCAGCCAACTAATATGTTTGTATATAAAATACCGAATTGGCAAAACAATTTTATATGGTAAATAATCTTCTTGAATGACAAAAGTTGCCTTGACTCTTTTTGATATCTTAAAGTACGGAATCCAAATTGCCGCCGCGATGCCTTGAACAATAAAATTATTACTGAGCAGCAGAGAAGTCAGAAATAAAGGATCGTCTCCGCCCATAACAACGAGTCCCACAATAAAAAAGAATATCGATACGACCAGTTGAATGATAATGAAGCGGATGATGGTTTGTGGTGCGTTTCGGCGCTTTCCAAAAAAACGCAAAGCAAGAATAAATAAATAAAACAGGATCCCGATATTAACAACTATCCTTAGAAGGTAATAAGGCCCATAAGCAGCCCCAATTACCTCCTTAAGAGTCCATAGACTTATGAGGGCATAGATAACACCAGCAAGCAGGCTCGCAATAATACCGACTGCATGCAGAATCAACCAGCCACGGATTCCGACCAGCGTCCGGTCCGCTTGATTATCCTGTAATAATTGTTTTGTACTTGCGGCACTCATCGTTGCCTGTCCTTATTCGTATCTTAAAATTTCAACCGGCCTCGTTCGTGCAGCCACTATAGCAGGTATAACCGCGCCGATTGCCGCGGCAATAATGGCAAACAATACGATAGGCAAAGCCGATGACCAGTCAACTTCGTTGGGTATTTTACTGAATAAATATACGCTGGACCTCCATAGTTTCAGTCCGAAAATTATCCTGATCCACTGCTCAATCGTATTGATGTTCGTCGTGATAATATATCCCATAATAATTCCTATACCCGAGCCTACCGCTCCGACACATCCGCCGAAACCAATAAAAATAAAAGCCACCGAACTGCTGGACAAACCGCAGCTTTTTATTACTGCGATATCCTTCTGCTTTAGTTTGACTATTAAGATGAATATACAAAATATCAGCATCACAACACTGAAGCTTACAATACCGAATATCACCAGTAATACATTCATTTGCATTTGATACGCAGCGATAAACCGGCTCTGTAATTGTCTGGAAGTTTCGATAGTAGTATAGTTCAACAGGTAAGAATCTGAGTCCAACTGTTCTTCAACGAAAGACCGCCATACTCCGTTAATAACGGCAAGTGCGACTTCAGTATCGGTTTTATCCGCGAGTTTAATATTTATTTGCTGTGCTACCGGCAAAGTCTCATTTGGATACATAATTTTACTCAATTCTTCCACCGGCATATAAATACAACCATTATCGAATTGATAGACCCCCGTTTCAACAATATCAGCGACAGACAATTTCACCAATTTTCTATTTATCTCCGACTTGGTCGTATCATCGGCATTTTTTGAAGCGACAGTTCCCGTTGTAAGAAAAATCTGCCTGCCAACCATCTTCTCTGCCGCGTCATAGTCATACTCATCCGTCTTTTCGTCCGGCTTATCCAATACACCGATACCTACAAAGGCACCGATAACATTCGGAGAATCATGGACATCAAAGGACGGTCCACCCGGCAAGGATTTCTGCCTGAGTAAAAACCGGTCAAAACCTACTACCTTCGCACGCCGGGCAGGTTCTATCCCCCAGATTTCCACGGCCCTGACGTTACCTTTATCCAGATGCAGCAAACCGGCTCCATATATTATCGCAGTTGCGGAGTCCACCTGTTCGGTTTGTTCCAGACGTTCGATAAGCAGGTCATATTTGGGGATCGCCTCAGCAGGTTGAAGAACCACATTTCCTACAGCTATAACCGCCGCTTCTTCGAATGTATTAATGAAACCGGTAAACAAACTGGCTACAACGACTAATAGTGACACAGATAAGGCTACTGCTGCAATACTCAGAAAGACAATTTTTTTCTTATGCAGGTAACGTAACCACAGAAAAAAAACTAATTTTGATTTGCTGTCTTTGCCAAAGTAGGCAATTACCTTGGGATTTATAAGAGAAATAAGAATAATAATAGAAAAGGAAATATAGATAAACGCCCCAAGTCTTAGGAAACCTTGATGAATCTGTGAAATGATCGCAACGGCAATTAAAATCGGTGTTAAAAACAGAAACATCTCAAAAGCCCAATTTCGCCCTGTGAGCATTCCCACACCGGTTATTAATCTAAATATTGAAACGACGCATATTTGGGCCAATCCCTGTACAAAAAAATATTTACCCAGTTCGGAATCTGAAGTTACCAAAAAAGAAATAAATATAAAGATTAATCCAAGGGAAGCAAAAAATATCAGCAATAAGGAAACTACGGTAACAATAACAGGTTGCTGTAGATTTTCTTCCACACGTTCTTTCATGTTACCTACATTCACTTGACTTTCGATTGAACTGAGCTTTCTAAAAATATGTTGTATATCAATGCTTAAAAGTTCATTTAATTAATCTTTCGCTGGTCTAAGGAGTGGGAATAGTACGACATCACGAATACTCGCGGCACCGGTCAGCACCATGACAAGTCTGTCGATCCCGATACCCAGCCCGCCGGCGGAAGGCATACCATACTTCAACGCCGTGACAAAGTCCGTGTCCATCATAGCCATCGATTCTTCCTGGCCGCGAAGCTGTAACCTGAAGTTCTCTTCCTGAACGGCCGGATCATTTAATTCCGTATAGGCATTGGCCAGCTCCATCTTACCTATATACAATTCGAATCGTTCGGCGTACTTCGGGTTTTTCTTGCTTCGTTTTGTCAAGGGACACAACTCGGCGGGATAATCAATCACAAAAGTCGGATTTACCAGGTTACCTTCGACTGTGGCCTCGAATACTTCGTTGATAACCACAACATCGTCCATATCGGCTTCATCGATTTCAAGCTCCCTCGCTTTCTTCCTGAGAGCACTCATATCATCGATATCGCAGCCGCTGTGTTCATTAAGAAGCTCCGCGTAAGGAGCTTTACGCCAGGGTCGGGACAAATCTATTGTTAAATCCGCAAATTCAACCTTCGGTTCAGAACAAAACTTTTCAACAAGTAAAGATATTAGCTGCTCGGTCAAATCCATCATAATATTGTAGTCGGCGTAAGCCTGATACAATTCGAGCATCGTAAATTCCGGATTATGCTGCCTGCTCAATCCCTCGTTGCGGAAGTTACGGTTAATCTCGAAGACCTTTTCCATCCCGCCGACAAGCAGTCTCTTGAGAAATAGTTCGGGTGCGATCCTTAGAAATAAATCCAAATCCAAGGTATTGTGATGCGTTATAAACGGTTTGGCCGCCGCCCCACCGGCGATTGTCTGCATCATCGGCGTCTCGACTTCCAAAAATCCTCTGGATGTCAAAAATTCCCGAATGGTTTTGACAATAGCGCTGCGGTCCTTGAATCGCTCCATAACTTCCGGATTGGCCCACAGATCGACATACCTTTGCCTGTATCGCTGGTCGATATCCGCCAGGCCGTGAAATTTTTCCGGCGGCGGCAGCAGACACTTGCTTAAGAGGACAAGATTGTCGGCCCATATTGTGATCTCGCCTGTTTTAGTTTTTCCCAACTGGCCGGACGCTCCGATTATATCACCAAGCTCGAGCAGTTTGACCAAAGTCCACTGCTCTGACAAAAGTTTTTTGCTCAGGCCGATCTGAATGGTGCCGCTGCTGTCTCGCAAAGTGATGAAAATAAGTTTGCCGATGTCCCTCAGTAAAACAATCCTTCCGGCGGCCTTTGCCTGCAGACTCTGGTCGTCCTCTTTGTATTTACCGTGAATATCCTTAGCCGACTCGACGCCGTCATATCTACCGCCGTAAGGATCTATACCCAATTCTTTCATCTGGGACAGCTTTGACTGCCTTTGTTGTTCGAATTTACTTACATCCTCTGAATTCGTCAAATCCGTTTACCTCTGAAAAAAAGTTGCAATGAAAAAAACTGTGCGATATATGCATCAAGTATAGAGCATTAAAATCTGCCCGCTATACACAATACGGAAAAAGACACAGAACTAAGAATCTGATTTTGCAAGCTCTAACGCTTCGGCCTGAACTAATTTACTCCTTACAACCAAAAGACCAACTGCCAGTTGCATATCTGATTCGAGAGTTTCCTGAAGCGTATGCTTTTTTACAGCGTCTTTTGCGTCGTCATGATCGGCCCTGACTAATACGTCATTGTCCCTCTGCACATCAATCATTTTTTTAATTTCTTCGCTGGTCAAATCAACGACTATATTGGGGCCGACTCCCCAATCATTGTTGCCCTGTTTTTTCGCTTCTTCACGACTTTCGACTCTCTGGCCGGAAGGCAGATGATAATACGCCATCGTATATTTCAATTGGGCCCCGTCACCTATCGAATTAGTGACTCCCTGCACGCTTCCTTTGCCGTGGGTCCTTGTTCCAACCAAAATCGCACGTTTATGAGTTTTATCTGCCAATGCTCCGGCTACAATCTCGGAAGCACTGGCAGAGTTGGAATTGACCAGTAGTACAAGAGGATAATTCGGATGTGTCCCTCTTTTTTGAGCTTCCGCATAAACCGGTAACCTGCCGAAACCTGACTGCCTTGAGACGATCATTCCTTCATCGAGGAATTTATTCGATACATCGATGGCGCTTTCCAGAAGCCCGCCCGAATTGTATCGCAAATCCAAAATCAAACCCCTTAATCCCTCACCTTCCAGCTGGTCCAAAACCTGCTCCAAATCACCGGACGATTCCGCGGAAAAACTCGTAAGCCGAACATAACCGATTTTATCCTCCGGATCAATCATATACAGCCACTGGCCCGAGTCTGTTCTTTGCCAGCCGCGAATAGTCGGTACAATAATCTTGCCGCGAGTAATGACGATGTCATGAGTACCTTCCTCAGTCGGCCGCTTTATCGTCAATTTCACTTTCGTGCCCCTGGGGCCGGTAATTTTTCTCACCGCACAGGTAAGAGTCATGTCTTTGGTCTCAATCCCGTCAACAGCTTCTATCACGTCTCCTGCATCAAGACCAGATTTGTATGCCGGCGTATCAGGCAAAAGACTCGAGACAGTCAACTGCCCCTTCGGCTTGGATATCTCTATTCCGATGCCTGAAAATTCATTGGTCATTAACTTTTCAAATTCCTGAACCTGCCTCGGCCAGACGATTATAGTATAACTGTCGAGCGCCAGCAGGGCCGCTTCTGAAAAATGCGCAATCAATAAAGGCTGCGGTAAATCAATAGTCGTTTCATTTAATTTCAGGATCTTCTCAAAAAGATTCAGGAATCTATCCTTATCCATCCCCGTGGAATCCTTTTCGAACTCTTCTTTCATGGTTTCCAGGGTTACCGACCAGGCGGAAAGAGATTGTCTGTATCCATAACCGGTCTTTTGATTTTCGCTCAGGATTTTAAAATCATCGGGAGGGAACTCCATTACTTCAGCAAGTAATTTGCAGCGTTCCAGAGCCTTTTTAACCATCTCCTTATAATCAATCCTGTTGACGTAATGCAAATCCAGGTAATTAATTGTGCGAATAAATATCTTTTTATCGACCCCATCGTAACGTTCCTTGGTAGTCTCACAGGGACTATCCTCCAGCGAAGCGGCAATGGTGGCCTTATCATAAATTTGCTGGGCGTAATCCGAATAACCTTCGTTATTGGGGTCGATTACAACCAGCCATGCGTAACAATTGACATACGACTCCAGCCATTTTCCTTCCGCCTCGAAACCGGTGGCCTTATCTATCGCTTTTTGCAGAACACCTTTCACAAACTTGTCAGAGAAAAGCTCTTCTTTCTGATGTTTATCGGCAAGCTCACTGACCTCGGCAATTGCAGCAAGTACCTCGGTAATATCATTTACATCGTTGACATCCGCTTCGGTTCTAAGCTTATCCAGACCCGATAACCTTTCTGCGTATGTTTCTTCCCGTTCCTGTATCATCTGTTGATTGATATCATCATACTCACCGATAATTTGCGACAACTGGCGGGTGGCATCATCAAATTGTTCTGAGGAACTATTCGAATTCTTTTTAAACAAATCACCGGCAGCATCGAATTTACCCTGACAAATCAAGTCACAGGCCTGATCGACAACGCTGTATTCGGCTGGAACATTATCAGAAATCCCCACCACCGCTGCCATGCCTTTATCAGCAGAGAGAGCACCTCCAAGGGAGGCAAATACGCATGTTACAGAAGAAAGTAATACAGTAACCAGCAATAGAGTACCTACTAAACTTCGATTTTTATTACTCATATTTTTCATCTTATCTCAATCCGATATATAAATAGTAAAATCCAGGTAGTAAAATTTCAAAGATCCAAACAATAGAATCCCTGTTTGTTTTTCAATTCATTCATACACATTCGGCAGCTTTCCCCGCACAACCCAAAACGCGAAGCTTATGCCTTACCATTTCCCTGATAGCATCCCTTCCGGGCCCTAAGTACTTGCGCGGGTCGAACTCGGCAGGTTTTTCGGCGAATATCTGTCTTATTTTGGCCGTCAGGGCCATGCGAAGGTCCGTATCGATATTCACCTTGCACACACCCATCTTCGAAGCTTTACTAATAGCTTCCTCCGGCACACCCATAGCATCGGGCATATTCCCGCCGTACTTATTTATAAGATCTTTAAATTCTTTCAAAACGCTGCTCGCTCCGTGCATGACAAGCGGGAAATTCGGCAATCTTTTGCCGATATCCTCCAGGATATCGAACGCCAGTTTTGGCTCTTTCTTGAATTTATAAGCCCCGTGGCTCGTCCCGATCGCAACCGCTAACGAATCAACACCGGTCTTTTCAACGAATTCCTGAACCTGCCCAGGATCACAAAGATGTTTACTGATATCGTCATGATCGACTCCGACAACGTCCTCCTCGATACCACCGAGCTGGCCCAGCTCGGCTTCGACAACTACATCGTATTTATGGGCGTAATCAACCACTTCCTTTGTAATAGCGATATTTTCCTCGAATAGCTTACCCGAAGCATCTATCATAATCGAGGTAAAACCATCCTCGACAAATTCTTTGCATGTCTGAAAATTATTTCCGTGATCCAGATTAATCGCAATTGGAATGTCCGGATTTTCACGTACAGCCACATCAATCATCGCCTTAAGCCAACTGTTGCTGGCATATTCGCGGGCCCCCCTGGAAATCTGTAGAATCAGCGGGGCTTTTTCTTCGGCTACAGCCTCGATAATCCCCTGTGTGATTTCCATGTTATTTACATTGAATGCACCGATAGCATAGCCGTTTTTATAGGCCATTTCGAACATTTTCCTGGTATTGACCAACGCCATATTCGTCTCCTTTAAAATCTAACAATCAACGTCTCATTCATCAAACATCAATAACGGATTCTCAAATCTACGGTCAGAAACCGGAAGAACCTCCCAGCCCCATATATCTACTCGGTCCTATCGCGAAATCCGGAACACCCTGAGGCCACAGGCTAAATACGACCGCTTGCCTGTCCAGAGACTCATCCGTACTGAACGTAACAGACCAATATAGTCTGTGATACTGTCTGATAAGTGTTATATCGCTCCGGATCGTCGCACCGTAGTCAAAATCGAACTGACCGGAATAAACAAGAGTATAACGCGGGTCAAGGAGATAAGTAAATGCGAAAGTGACCGCATTCGAACCTTTTTCTCCATAATTATTGTCGATTCTTCTCAAATATCTGCTTCCGATATAATAACTTAAATTAGGCCATCGCAGGCGCGAGAAACCTACATTATACTGCTGCACTACACCGCTTTGCATATCGTAATTCATATCAGACAATATCGCAGTTGTATCTGTTACCCTCCAGATATAATCCGCCT
>CAYVXS010000028.1:7757-13863 GCA_964454885.1 uncultured Pirellulales bacterium | reverse complement strand
GGACGATTGTATCCGTAGCTATTGGGGTATCCGCTGCGGCTGCAGGAGTTGTGATCTTAAAGATAACAAAAATAATTTAAATCACATAAATCCAAATTTTCTGACTTTGGGGGGAAATAGAGGGGTATTTTTATGCGCAAGTATAAATTTGCGTTTTTTTGCTTCGGCCTTCTTTTTATTTTCACGAATCATTTACTCGCCCAACAGTCAAAAAAAGTCACCTGCACCGGCAAAGTAGTAGATGAACAAGGTCTGCCAATCGCCGGCGCGAAAGTCGCTGCTTATGAAATGCAATTCGACGGTATAGCAGGAAACTTCATGTTACACAAGGCCGGCGATGTGACAACAACAGAGGATGGAAAATTCATTTTTACTTCCGAACCTAAACCCGAAAGAAGCACCTTTCATGATTGTAAAATTGTTGCTGTAAAAGAAGGATTGGCTCTGGGGTGGACAATCTGGAACATGCGCGAAGATGCGGAATTAAACATCGAACTCGGCAAACCGAAAAAACTCGAAGGAATAATTGTAGATGAATTGGGTGAGCCGGTTACAGGTGCGGGAGTTTATGCCAACCTAATCAAGCCTATCAAAATAGAGGCAGGAGAAGAGAAGAAGGATTGGTTGCCGGGGATAGAACCTATGATGTGCCTTGGCACACATACAGATAATCAAGGTAAGTTTGGATTTACTAATCTGCCCGAAGACACAGAGGTGGGACTTCTTATAAAAGCTGATGGTATGGCGACAACGTACACCACTGAATCCCAAACAAATACGACTTCTCCAATCAGAACCGGACAGAGTGATATTAAGCTGATAGCGATAAAGGAAGGTCGAATCGAAGGCAAAATTACCGATCCGGATACGGGCAGGGGAGTCGGCGGAACAAAATTTGCCGTAGTAGCCACTTCTTCAGGTCTTTTTTATTACCGATTTGTCCTTACCACAAACGACGATGGTACATTCGATATCGGCGGGCTTCAAACCGGACAATATTTGATAAGAGGTGATTTTCCTTCGGTTAATGTGGATGTCGTATCAGGCAAAAGCACCAGTGATGTGCTTATTGTAGTAAATAGGCAGGAAGATAAACCGACTTCGAGGCAGATAAAAATAAGGCAGGAAGAGCGTCTACAGATTTATCTTAGTATGAGAATTCTGGAAGTTCCCTCTGATGTTAATACGGATATTTTCGAGCAGAACAACAGCATTTCGAACGGGATTTTCGTACGCAGCGACTATGAGTTTGCTGGTACATTATTGGAACTGGCACAGCAAAACGAAGATGTCAAACTTTTATCCAGCCCTCAGTTATTAACTTTTATAGGTGAGCAGGCAAGTATATCGATGGCATCAAAGGAATATGTCTCCGGTTATAAATTGGCCGATGATGGTTCGGGTAAACTTCTGCCGAAGATGGAATCATTCAATACCTGTGACTATAAAATCAAAGGTGTCCTTAAAGATGACAACTGGATCCATCTTACATTGTCCGGGAGTCTGCGGGAGCCTGTTTTTGAGACACGCCAGTACAAAGAAGGTTATGATTATCAGATTCCTTTGCCGGGTCGATATTTCAGTGTAGAAGGCACGACAAAAAATAACGAACCATTGACTGTTGGTTTGTTTAGACCGGATAAACCGGTATTATATTTGATTATTACCCCGAGTTGTTTATTCCCGGAACCGGTACCGGAATCTTTGATCGGAAAGGTTTTTCCCGGCTTTGATAATATCTCCAATGTAGAGATTTCAGATAACTTCGAAGGAAAATCAATTTTAGTATGCTTTTTCGATATGGAGCAACGACCGTCGAGAAATTGCTTAATGCAACTGAGCAAAAGAGCACAAGAACTTAAGGCAAAAGATATTATCATTATCTCTATACAGGCATCAAAGATTGAAAAAGAACAACTCAACAAATGGCTCAGGAACCAGAATATTTCCCTTCCGGTCGGTATTATTGAAACTTCCGAGAAAGAAACGTGTCTTTCATGGGGTGTAAAATCTCTGCCGTGGATGATTCTGACTGACAAGCAGCACGTTGTTACCACCGAAGGTTTTTCAATTAGCGAGCTTAATGAGAAAATAAAACCATAAAATATTTGGGAGAATGCTTATGTGCACAAAGAATGTGGCAATTTTATCTTTGATAGCTCTGTTTTCTTTGGTTGGTTCTACTAACGCTCAGGAAGCAAAAGAAGTTACTTTTTCCGGCAGGGTAGTCGATTCCCAGGGCCAACCCATAACTGGAGCAAAGGTCACATTGTACGATGAGGATTACAGCGAGGAGATTTATTCATTTGAGATAGCAAATGTGATTGAAGCCACATCAAATTCTAACGGCGAATTCTCTATTAGCTGGAAAACTGAAGGTGATGACTATCTTTATGGATGGATAGTAGTCGAGAAGGAAGGTCTGGCTTTGGATTGTACCGTCTGGGATATGAGTGAGGATAAGGAGTGTGAGTTTAAGCTCGAACAGCGAAAAGAATTAGCCGGAGTTGTTGTTGATGAAAAGGGTGAACCTGTTGTAGAGGCTCAGGTGAGTGTTTTAATATTAACGGTCGGGGATGAAAAGGATTCTCATGGAGAGCACCTACATGCTCTGAGCGTAAATGTTGCACCGAAAATACTTAACACTACTACGGATGCGAAAGGTAAATTTACATTTACGAATATACCTGCCGATGCAAAAGTCGATTTTTTGGTACAAAAGGCAGGCAGGGCTACTATCAGTACATTTAATACTGATACTTATCGCCAGGAAGGGCTCAATTTCTCTCCCGGACAGGAAAATATCCGGATAACTCTGCTACCCGAATCCAGAATCGAAGGTATCGTGGTGGACAAAGCTGCCGACAAACCGGTTCCCGGTATAAAATTAACTATGAGGCAGGGGCAAAATAGACAGGTTTACGGTCAGGATGTAATCACTTCAAAAGAAGATGGTACATTTTGTATCAGCGGACTTTCCGCCGGCAGCTATAACCTGATGTATGCTTCCCCGCGTGATAGTCTGGCCGAGTGGGTTGCCAGACCTGTCAATGTAACACTTGAAACCGGGCAAACGGAAAAAGACGTGAAGATTGAGTTGGGTAAAGGAGGCCTTTTGGAAGTGCTTGTAACGGATGCTCAAACCGCGAAGCCCCTCAAAGAGGCCAGCATTTACTTCCGCCATCAAAGTAGCAGCTTGTCTTTTAGCGGTCGAAGCAACGATAAAGGTATAGGGCAGATTCGTGTACTGCCGGGGGTGTATACATCGGCCAATGTTTACAAGCAGGATTATTCAAGTCTATACCGGCAGGAGACAATAACAATTGAGGAAGGTTCGACAAAACGCCTTGAATGGCAGTTAAGTCTCCAGCCGAAAGTTGTCGGTATAGTGCGCGATCTGGACGACAAGCCGGTCAAGGCAGCCAAGCTCAGTATTTTGCCGGGTGGGAACCGTAATATGGAATCGAATGCCGATGGAAGCTTTGAGGTAAGCTGGAATCCGGAAAGATTTGGAGGTGAAGAACGTGAGAATCCACTTCTTGTCTGCCGGGATATCGAGGGCAATCTTGCGAATGTTGTTATTATAAGTGACGGCATAAAAAACGTAGATGTTAAACTTCAGCCCGGTATAACCGTCATCGGTAAAGTTGTGGACCCAAACGGTCGAGGCATTGAGGATGCTCAGATTAGGATGATGCTCCGACAGACAATGTGGGCTTCGACTTTTACCGAGAGAGACTCGATAAAAACCGAAGCCGAAGGGAATTTCGAAGCCAGGGCGATTCCGGCAGAGTATGGTTATAATATAAATGTCAGTGCTGATGGATATGGCGGCGAAGAGAAGGATATTCATGCCGACGATGCGGTTAATAATCGGATCGATATCGGGACGTTAACGCTTCCCGTGGCGAATCTTGCCGTCTCCGGTGTTGTTGTGGATATTGAAGGTAATCCCCTCGTCAATGCCAGAATCCGATCCTATAATTTCGAGGGCGGTCAGCCTGACAATCTTACTACACAAACCGATTCGCAGGGCCAATTCACTCTTGACGGTGTATGCAAGGGACAGATTAATATCAGAGTCAACGCCAGTATGTGCAATAAACAACTTTCCGCCCGTGTGATTACCGATGGCGGAGCTTCAGATATTAAGATTGTAGCTCGCGAAGGCCGCGCGGTCACTCAGTATATAAGGAAGAAAAACTACGACCAGATTATCGAAAGCAGTGAAAAAGTTATTGCCGGAGTGACTGTCGATGAAAATGGCTCGCCGGTTGAAGGTGTACCTGTGAGTGTATGCTGCAAAAAAACCAAACGTGAAAACGGCAAGTTTATGTGGTCATTCGGGGGGTATGAAAATCTCAGTGATACGACGGACAAACAGGGTCGTTTCGTTATCGAGCTGGTGGAAGATGCCGAGTATAATCTCAGGTTTTCTCCGGATAATCATGCGGCTCTGATTGTCTATGATGTCTCCGTTGGCAAAAAGGATCTGAAGGTCGTATTGCCGGAAGGGGGGACAATCACAGGACGGCTCGTACGCATGGAAAAAGGTAAAAAAGTCCCTATTGAAAATGTCCAGGTCAAGCTCGAGCAGGAAGACCGTGCATCTTATACGCATCTTGGATTCAACCGCGACCGGACGGCTATAACCGACTCGCAGGGACGATTTAAATTCGAACATGTCCGAACAAAAATTCGCCCGCGTGGGAGCATGTCCGAGACTCAATGGAGCCACATTCCACGAGTATGGTTGCTTTCTTATGGAGATACATCCAAGTCCGTCGCGTTTTACGATGGTACAACTATTGATGACATCGAATTGCTTGTTATTCCTGACAAGCAGCAGACATTCACTGGTGGTGCTTTACCCGGTTTCGATGGTATAAAGCTAAATCTTGCCGAGGAACAGGCCAAAGGTAAAATGATGCTTGTCTGTTTTTTCGATTACCAGCAGCGGCCGTCGAGGAATTGCATTACACAGTTGATCAAAAGAGCACAGGAGCTTCAGGAAAAGGGATTCTTGATTGTTGCAATTCAGGCTTCGAAGATTAATGAGAATACCCTTAACGAATGGCTCAAGAACCAAAATGTTCCTTTCCCTGTCGGAATTATTGAAAAAGACGAGAAAGAAACGCAACTTGCATGGGGAGTAAAATCGCTGCCGTGGCTGATTTTAACGGATAAAAAACAGGCCGTACGAGCCGAAGGATTTTCCATCACGGAATTAGACCGGAAAATTGGGGAATTAAACAATGTGGCACAATAAAAGTTTTGTTCTTGTTGTTATTATCATATTTGGGACAACTTCTTTTTATTCGGCGGAAATATTAGGCAAAGAGCCGGACGCTGCAGAATTGATCCGTACCGTTCGTGAGAGCGAAAACTGGATTCACAATGTTAATAGTCTGTATCTTCGTTTCGAGAGTAAATGGACGAGAGTCCCGGGGGAACATTTAACGATCGGGGCCGAACTGAAAGAGCAATGCCCGGACGGATGCGACACAGCAGAAAAATTGCCGCAGTTGCAGCCTGGTACGGAGGGAATTCTGGAATATGCGATGGACGAGGGACGTGTAAGGTTCCTGAACCAGGAGTCCGGCCAGGGACATCAATTGATTGTCTGGGACGGCAGGCAGCTAATCTCTCATGAGAAATATACCGCCGTCAATCAGGAGAAATATACTCTGAACTGGACGCCCCAGGATAGTTTCAACGAGCTGATTGCCTTTCAAACGAGCTGGCCCAGGGCACAACCACACTCATTTTGGTGGGATCAAAAAGACATCGAAGAATGTCTCAGCTACTACGGCCGTCCCGAAGAATTTAAGGTCACCGGGTGCTGCGATTACCGGGGGATTGATTGTTATGTTCTGGAATTCTATCCGAAAGATTTGTTGGGGATAGTTGTCGGTCAGCCTCACCAGTGCGATGCGGGAATCGAGTATCGCCTTAAATACGGATATATCGGCGAGGCACGCGGTCTGGCCGACCAGTTTTATCGCTGGTATATCGGGGCGAAAGACTATCGCCTGTATGGAATTGTATGGATGGTGAGCGGCAAACCTCATGTCGAGCATTGGATGCTCGATTACAAACAGGTAGC
>CAYVXS010000028.1:0-7747 GCA_964454885.1 uncultured Pirellulales bacterium | reverse complement strand
CGTTCTGAACCTCGTGCCGCTGGTCGTTGATCTGGCGCAGCAGCATCAGCACCGTCTGCATCACGTCGAGCGGCTCGAATCCCGCGATCACCACCGGCCGGCGGAATTTCGCAGCGAGCCGCTCGTAAGGCCGGCTGCCGATGACCCAGGGCTACGAGTTATACGCACGAGATGCCGACGGCCGGGCCTACGTCGAAGCCCGCAGGGATCTGAAAGTTGCCAAAGTGCGTTTGAATGAGAAGCTGCCGGATGATTTATTTAAAATCGAGTTAAAAAAAGGTATCGAGATTACCGACAGCAGGAGCGGCCGTGACGTGACTTATTTTTACGAGCCTGAGCCTCCGACTCTGACCGGAAAGATTTTGCCGGATTTAGGCAATATCAAGTGCGAGTCTAGTTCAAGTTCAAACTCTATGGGAATGACGCTTCTTTGTTTCTGGGATATGAACCAGCGGCCGTCACGACATTGCCTGCAGCAGTTAAGTGAAAAAGCTCAGCAGTTAAAGGATAAAAATATTGCTGTTGTTGCAGTGCATACAAAAGCTGATGAAAAGATACTCGATGATTGGATAAAAGAAAATAACATTCCATTTCCTGTTGGTTTGATTGAGGACGATGAGGAACAAATACGTAACAACTGGGGAGTGAAGTCACTGCCATGGATGATTTTGACGGATGAGAATCGCGTTGTCGCCGCCGAGGGATTTGCCGTAAGTGAGCTGGATGCACAAATAAAGGGATAAGGATTATTTTGGGAGAGAAAAATGTGGCCGAACAAACGAACTATTACAATTGGTGTCTTTGTAATTTCTCTTTGTATTGCTAACGCACAGGGAACAAATACTACAGCATGGAGTTCGCAAACGAAGCATGAATTTGAAGGTAAGCTTATTTTTAGCCAGGACCTTCCTGTCGGATTGGTTGCCGGGACCGCCGAACATCCTGAACTTGTAGAAATCAAATCGATTAGCTTTGAAAATACTTATGGAAATGCGTGGGGAGTAACGGCCCGCGTGGGCTGGCTTCCTGTGATCGACTCTACATGGAAAATCATGGCCGAACTGCTCGATGAAAATGGCCGGATACTGCGGCATTCAAGGGACGAGGAAATTATCTTTACCTGCAAAGCTTCCGAGTCCGGTCGGACTTCAATGAAATATGTCGATCTGGATATGGATGCAATGCATGACCAGGGGCGCAGGCACGCATCGAGGTTTAGAGTTCGTCTGGAGCCTTTTGAATTGACGGAATCTGCCAATGGTAAAACACACAAAATTGAAATTACGGTCGTTGAAAAGGAAAGTAAGAAACCAGTTCCCAATACCTGCATTGTTGTCGAAAGTATGTATATCACAGATAGTTATCAACGATATAAAACTTTATATGCAACGGATTCTCGGGGGCGATGCGAAATAAATCTTGCCGGAAATAATCTCTGTTCACTTGGCATCGAGGTGCAAAAGCAGGGTTTCGCCGCGATATCCAGGCCATGGTCTAATTACGCATCGTCAGTGGGGAGGCTTCAGTTGGTCAATCTACCCCAAAGCTACACTTTCGAAATGCTCGCCGCTTCGCCGGTAGGGGGGATTGTTAAGGATCAAGAAGGTAACCCGATTGAGTCGGCGGAAGTTCGTCTCTCAGCCTACCTGAATGAACCGAGTGGAAGGATATCGATCAGACGAAGCGTTTTGACGGACGCTAATGGTCAATGGCGTGTAGAAGGTATCCCCCCGGAAATTGAACGTATTTCGATTGGTATAAAACATCCTGAGTATGGTGGTGACCATACGACCAACCGAAACCTTACAGGCCAGGCACTGCTCGACGCGAGGGCTCTGAAGCATGTCGAGACTTTGAGCAAAGGCATTACGATGACCGGCAAAGTGCTTAACGATGAGGGGCAACCTGTCAACATGGCAACAGTGTTGATAACACAAAGATCTTCCATGTCTTTTTTCGGCATTACGGATTCTTCAGGTAATTTTAGATTTGTCTGTTCGGGTGACAGGAATAGCTATGGCGAGGTGCCGTCGGTTCTTGTTGAAGCTCCCGGATACGCGCCTGCGATAAAGTTTATTGATATCGAGCCGAATCCGGAGCCTCTGGAATTTCATCTGACTCGCGGTAAAACAATAAAATGCCGTGTTGTTGATAGCCAGGGAAAACCGGTTGTTGGTGCGTGGCCGGTTGTTGAGCCATTATTGGCTGAAAACAAGAATTATGATGTGTGGCTGGAAGACACGGACCAAAAGGGAGAATTTGAAATACCGAACGTTCCCGACAGTGACATCGGCATTACTGTTGGGAAACAGGGCTATATAACTGTCAGAGATTATGTCCTGGTGCCTGATGAGAACGAGTTTACCATTCCGATGAAACGTGCTTTGACAGTCAAGGGAACAGTTACTGACGCCGGAACGGGGCAGCCGATACCCAATTTCGAAATAGCATTGGTATCTTCTTATGGCGGAAGAGAACGAATAGACAATCCAATAGATTTTATCGAAGGGACCTACGAGCTAAGTTTTGATGAAGCTTCACCGCAGGCTTATCAGCTCAAAGGTTCTGCTGTCGGTTATGAGTCGGTTACATCCGAAGAATTTAAGGTCGATGAAGGCCGGCGAGTTATCGACTTCAAGCTGGCAAGAGCGTCTGATTTCGATGAAAACACCGCCGGTCAGCCGCGTAAGGAAGAGACACCGCCTGAAACACCAAAAATCACAGGAATCGTTCGAGATGAAAAAAATATGCCGGTTTCGGGCGCTGTTGTGTCTGCTCGCCCGTCGCTCGGAGCAGAGACGGTCACAAACACCCAAGGAGAATTCTCACTCAGGACAAGAAGAATGTCCGGGATGTCCAGGGAAGAAGTGACTTTTATTCTTGTCAGACACAAGGAACGAAATCTTGCCGCAGCTTTGCAGCTCTACGAAAATGATGATAAACTCGAAATCAAACTATCGCCCGGCATGATTTTCTCCTGTAAAGTTGTAGATACTAACGGCAAAGGAATTCCCAATGCTCAAATTTCATTGACTTTTTGGGTATCAGACTACGGTTATGGTTCTCGTGAGCCAACGGATATTGATTCGGACGGCAAGTTTGAAATCAGAGCGATTCCTATAGGTTACAATTATGATATTAATGCAGATGCTGATGGATATGGGCAGCGGTATGTCCGGGCTAATACGAGTGAGGCGGCGAGTGACCGTATCGAATTGGAGCCGCTTGTCCTGAATCTTGCGAATCTTTCAGCCTCGGGTATGGTAGTTGATGAACTTAACCAGCCTGTCTCTAATATCAGGATTTATGCATACGGAAACGGTCAACCAAACCGAGAAACTTACACAAATTCAAAAGGAGAATTTACTCTTGAGAATATATGCGAGGGGCCAATCAATATCAAGGCAATTTTAAGAGAGCCGAAACATTTGCAAGGCCGAGCGAGCGCTGAAGGAGGGGCGAAAGATATAAAAATCGTTGTGGAAGAACGAGACTCCAGCGGCAGGACGGTTCCAATACAACCGCCTTCTTTAGTCGGCAAACCTTTGCCTGAATTGAAAGAATTCGGGATCAAACAGCTTCCTGATACTAATGAGAAAATGATACTCGTCTGTTTCTTCGACATGCAGCAGCGGCCATCACGAAATTGCGTCATGCAATTAAATAAAAGGGCACAGGAACTTCGAGAAAAAGATATTATTGTCGTTGCTGTTCAGGCTTCGAAAATAGACAAGAGCATGTTAGACGAATGGATTATGGAGCAGAAAATTCCCTTGCCTGTCGGTCTTATCGAAACTGCAGAGGAAGTAGTGCTTTTCAAATGGGGTGTGAAATCTCTGCCGTGGCTGATCCTGACAGATACGGAACATACCGTTACCGCACACGGATTTGGCTTGAATGAGTTAGATGATAAGATTGAAAAATAGCTGATAAGAAAGGTTTACTATGCGTGGAAAATGGATTGCAGTTTTATGTATCGGATTCTTCCTGACTATCGCTAATTATTCAACAGCTCAACAGGCAAAAGAAATCACCTGCTCCGGCAATGTGGTTAATGTCGCTGGTGAGCCGATTGCAGGTGCTCAAGTCGGTTTATATAAGATGAAAATTACAGTCGAAACAATGTCATACGATGTTGACAAAGTGCAGGAAACGACAACGAAAGAAGATGGCACTTTTTCTATCAAAGTCCAGACCGACAATAATGAATTGACGGGCCAGACAATTATTCTTGTTCAAAAAGAAGGATATGCAATCGGCTGGGCCAACTGGCGTCTGAGTGAGGATGCCGATGTTAAGATAACGCTGGATATAGCAAGTGTTTTATCTGGGGTGGTTGTTGATGAAGCAAGTAAACCGGTAGCCGATGCCGAGGTTTCTATTTCTTTCATGGTAGTTCGAACACAGGAGCAGCCGCAATATCTGGTAGGGCGAACATTACCGGGAATTTTAACGGTCAAAACCGATGAAGAGGGAAAATTTTCTTTTGATAGTATACCCGGTAACGCCACGGCGGAATTCGTTGTCAAAAAGACCGGGAAGGCTACCATTAGCACATTAGACATAGAAAATACGCGGGGAGACCAGCTACAATTTACCGCCGGGCAGACTAATATCGAGATTATCATGCCGGAAGAGGCGAAGATTGAAGGAATGACCGTGGAAAAGTCAAGCAGTAAGCCGGTAGCCGGTATAAAAATGATGGCGGTCAAGGGAAGCAGGCCGCAACCTTTTAGCCAGGAAATATATGTTTCTAAAGAAGACGGGACATTTAACATTGATTCACTTGAGGCCGGAGTTTATTCGATTCAACTTGTACCATCTTCCGAAAGAATGGACGATTGGATAGCCGAGCCTGTGGAAGTGACAACCGAGGCGGGCAAAACAACGAGCGGTATAAAGGTTGAGCTAAATAAAGGTGGGATCCTGGAGGTGGAAGTAACCGAAGCCGACAGTAATGAACCAATCGAAAAAGCGAGAGTCATTATTCAACGACCGGGCGGTGGCATATCTATCGGATCTACTTCGGATGCAAATGGTATTGCCGGCATACGACTGAATCCCGGTCAATACCGAATCGTCCAGGTATATAAGGAAGGGTACTCGCGTGACAGAAGTCAGGAAACTGTCTCAGTCGAAGACGGCATGACGGCACATATTAAGTGCCAGCTTAGAGGCCAGCCTAAGATAACAGGTGTGGTTCGCGACGAGGCCGGTAATCCGGTAGAAGGTGTAAAATTAAGAGTTTGTCCCATGGGCAGGGATGGTGCCGCTTCCGATGCCGAGGGAAAATATGAGGTCAGTTGGGATATGGGTGGATGGCCATCAAGCGGGGAAATTCCGGAGATGTATCTTGTAGCTCGATGTGAGGAAAGGAACCTGGCTGCCGCCGTGGAAATAGGAGAAGATACAAAAACGAAGAACATACAGCTCAAGCCTGGAGTGACTTTAGTCGGGAAAGTTGTAGATCCCAATAATCAAGGTATTCCGGATGCACGGCTTGCAATTATGTTAAGGGCATCAAGCTGGGGTTCCACATTAGGAAATAACATAGCGAAAATCGATGCCGAGGGTAACTTCGAAGTTAAAGCCGTTCCTGCCGGACACAAATATAGTATTGAAGCAGGAGCCGATGGATATGGTGTAAAACGTATCGATGTCGATACCGAGAATGCCATAAATAACCGTCTTGAAACAGAAACTTTATTATTGCCGATTGCAAATCTTTCGGTTTCCGGCATAGTTGTGGATGTGAACGACAAACCGGTTGCCAACGCCAGAATTTATTGCTACGGTAATAACCAGCCAAACCAAAATACACAATCCGATGCAGAGGGTAAATTCATCCTTAATAAAATCTGCGAAGGACGCATTAGTGTCAGTGCGGATAAAAGCGGTCAAACGAGATTGTACGGTTCCGTTCAGACCGAAGGCGGAGCGACTGATATAAAAATTATCATCGGTGAAAGACAATCATCAACTCGTTATGAACCGAAGCGGCCGCCGTCACTTGTCAGAAAAGCTTTGCCGGAGTTGAAAGATTTGGGCATTGAGCCGCTTCCTGATACTACCGGCAAAATTATGCTCGTATGTTTTTTCGATTACCAGCAGCGACCGTCACGCAATTGCATTATACAACTAAGCAAAAAAGCACGGAAACTTGAGGGAAAAAATATTGTTGTTGTTGCTGTTCAGTCTTCGGAAATAGACAAGAGCACGTTAGACGAGTGGATTAAACAGTGCAACATTTCACTTCCTGTAGGAATTATACAAGATGATGAGGAAAAAGCGCGCTTCGCATGGGGCATTCGCTCACTTCCCTGGCTTATTTTGACGGACAAAAGCCATGTCGTAGCTTCAAACGGCTTTCCGCTTAGCCAGCTCGAAAGCAAAATAGAGGCTTTGGAAAAATAAAAAGAACTTTTGGTGGAAATATTAATTCTAAAAGGAAATTAGAATATCATTTCGATAAGTTCTTTCGGCTCGATTCTGAAAGGTGAGCCTTTTCCCTGGAAAAAACAATGCTCCCTGATAAGGTGAATATTCAGATCTGACCACTGGATCGTTTCGCAAGTGTTTATTCTCCTGACTATTGTGATTCTTTTAACGAATCTTCCTGCATGAGGCCAGGGACATGGCAAAAAGCCCCGGGCTTCATCTGTTTTGGCTTGAAGATTATCATCTATTTTTAACCATGTCTCTAGACCGGTTTTCGCCGTATTGGTGATTTGTTGCATTCGGCCGGCAATTTGTTCACTCGTATAACCAAGCCTTGATAGCTCGTTTTTGTCCGCATCGATAATTTCAGAGACGCTGCGGTTATCATTACCCATAAATCCGCCTGCTACCAGTTTTGAAGATTTCAATAAAGCTTCGAGTTTTTTGTTTTGGGGGGACTCTTTCATTTTATTCACTTGTTAATATTATTCGAATTTATCATAAAATATATTTTTTTCGTCCATTCCAAGTTCAAGAAGAACTTTTATGGCCGCCTCAATCATTCCGGGGCTGCCGCAAAGATATGCTTCTGCTTCCGGGGCGTTCTTAAGTCCTCTCCGAACTGCGTCTGTTACTAGTCCTGTTTTGTATTTGCTCGTATCAGCTTTTTCGGGTTGAGCCACTACAGGAACGAATTTAAAGTCCGGCAATTGCTTTTCGAATTCTTTCATCAAATCGAGGTGAAATAAATCCAGTGGCTGTTTTGCGCCGAAATAGTAGGTGGCCTTTCTTTTATTTTTTGTGTTTTTCATGTGGTGCAGCATGCACTTAATCGGTGCCATCCCCGAGCCGCCGGCGATAAAAACTATAGGTGCATCTGTTTCGGAGAGCCTGAACTCGCCGTATGGTCCATTCATTTTCACTTCGTCACCAATTTTGAGGTATTCGAAGCAATATGTCGTACAAATTCCTCCCGGGACAAGTCGAATGATAAGATCAATGATGTTTTTTTCTACCGGGTCGGATGCAATCGAATAAGCTCGATAGACTTCCTCGCTGCTTTTTTTATAAACCGGGGTTTTCAGTTGCACATATTGTCCCGGCACGTAATCTATCGTCTTCGGCTCGACAAGCTCGAAACGGAATTGTTTAATGTCATGAGTGAGGTCGGTGATTTCGGTGCATTTGCAGGTATATTCGCGGATGGCAAAAAGCTCTTTTGGAATTTGGATTTTCAAATCCCGCCGTACTTTGACCTGGCAGGAAAGTCGTACGTTCGATTTCCTTTCATTTTCGTCGAGAAAAGGCT
>CAYVXS010000027.1:2750-13877 GCA_964454885.1 uncultured Pirellulales bacterium | reverse complement strand
TGTAGTAACTGCGGCCCAGCCGTCAGGGGAAAACCCCTCCGAACAGACCGGCGACAAACCCCAGACATCCAAAGGGCTTTTAAAAACCGGAACGAAAAATGCCACTGTTCGTGAAGTTACCGGCCAGGGCCGTAACAGGGACGAGGCCATAAAGAATGCCCTGTACAGAGCGGTCGAGCAGGCAAGAGGAGTAAAGGTCGATTCCGGCACTTACGAATTCGGATACAGAGGCACAAGTGCCGACTTCAATACTCAACAGCCGGGCCAGAGAAACATCAATATCGATTCGATGAATTTTTCGACACAGGGAACGGTTTATACAACCGAAATCGGCGGCCTTATCAAGAGCTACGATGTCATCGAGGAAAAGCAAATAGATCCCGAGACTTATCAAGTCAAACTCAAGGTGGCCGTTTACGATTATGCCGCACGCGGGCAAACTGCGAGAGTAAAGGTTGCCTTAATGCCTGTCAAAACGATGCAGAGAAGCTATAGCTTTCTGAACCAGGAAATATCCGGCGAAGCGCTTTCGACACTGTTCTCTCAGCGGCTCGCAATGGGGCTGACCCAGACTAACAAATTTGCTGTTCTCGACCGCGAAAGTATCAGCGACTTTGTCGGGGAAAAGAAGATGCTCCTTTCCTTCGACGCCCCCCTCGGCGAGCAGGCGAAATTGGCCGAGACTCTCGGCGCCGACTATCTGCTTGTCGGGACCATCACGCAGGCATCGATTCAAAGGATTCAAAAGAACCTGCAGGTCGCCAATTATACGACGAACGAATACACGGCGAGATTGGATTTCGATTATCGACTTGTGGACAGCGCGACAAAACAGATTGTACTGGCTTCGAACGTACAAAAATATCTTAAAAATGAAGATGTCAGAAATCTTTCAGACGAGCCGGACACTCAAAAATGGAACGCGGCACAGATACGTGATGCTTTTATCTCCCTTGTGGTCAATGACGTCGTAGAGGCAATCATCGACCAGGTGTATCCGATTAAAATTGCCGAGCTGCTTCCGGACGTCGGCCAGATCGTCCTCAACCAGGGCGGCGAAAGAATGGCGGAAGGTATGCAGCTCGAGGTATTCAAACCGGGTAAGGAAATTATCGACTCCGACACCAAAGAATCCCTGGGGACGGTTGAAACCCATGTCGCCATAATCGAAGTGCAAAAAGTCACTCAAACGATGTCGTACGCCACAGTAATCGAAGGTGACATATCGAAGATTTCCAAAGATCTTGTTTGCCGTGTTATAAAGACTAAAAAGCCCGAAATCCCCGGCAGCAAATCTAATATTAAAAGGACCGAGAGCGGCGGAGTCGTACTTCCGTTCGATAAAAAGTGATTGCTAAGAGCCGCATTGGTTTTAACGTGACTTGTGAAGGCAGCAATTAACGGATTCTCTAATTATATCCGGCTGCTTTCATAAAGGCCTCGATGTTTTCCGTCGGTACGCCGAAGGGCATTCCTCCGCCACACGAGAGAATAATACGGCTTTTGTCACTCACGGATTCAAGCACCGAGTCGACGCTATTGCGTACATCTTCGGCGGTTCCTTCCGCAAGAACATCACGGGGAGGAATATTGCCGAGCAAAGTGACGGAATTATTCATAAGCTCTTTCATCTGCGGCATAGGATGCTCGAAGCTGAAATTGAACAGATTAATCCCTATCTGCTCGAGATAAGGCGCCGATACGAGACCGGCCGCATCGTTATGGAAAAACTTAACAGCGACATCAAAAGCTTTGTAAATCCGCTTGAGATACGGCAGTGCCGCCTGTTTAAAATCGTCCTCGCCGAGGAAACCCACTATATCATCGAGAATAAAAACTCCGTCGATGGAAGGGAAAGTCTCGATCTGAATTCCGAGCCAGTCAACAATGAAATCGGTCACCACATCGAGCAGCTTATGAATTTCCTCCGGATCAGTGCGAATGGCCATCAGAAATTCCGTGCTTCCCATCAGGAATGAGGCTATATTCAAAGGTCCGCGTGAGACAGCGAATTTAATAACGTGGCCTTCGTCCTCGATTTGTGACTGGTAATGTTTGAGCCTATTTAAGACAAACGGCAGCATACCGTTTATTCCCGGGTCGGGCCTGCTTAGCGAAGCAACCTGGCTAATATCGGTAATGACCTTCTGTGGGAAAGGCATATCGTTTTCCTGCCACGTGCTTTTCGCCCCAAAAGCCGACGGCTCGGTGTACATACCGAACTCCGACCAGAAACCAGGTAAAAAGATAATATCAGGAAACTGCCGAATAACCTTAATGTTGGCCTCAAACCACATCTGCTCGCTGGAGAAATAATCGAGCATGGACATCCCCGCCCAGTTCGGAAGCCAGGGACTGTCGATTACAAATCCTACCGGCAAAGGATTGATCGCTTTACCGTTCAAAACAGCCAATAATTTATTCCATTGTTCATTTGTCATGCTGTCCTCGCTTTAGGACGGAGGAAATGGACAATAATACAAAGTACGACGAAACCCGCGAGCAATCCGATACCGCGCCATTGAAGTTTCGACCAGAGGCTCCAGATACTGCCAAACGACGCGGCCCCCGCCGCCAACGCCATAAGAACATTCCAGAGAATACGTTTGCCACCGATAGGCATACTTTCGCCGAGGAAGCTCTTCTGGTTCATCAAAAGGAAAAACGCAAAGTACGCAATAGGTAATAAAACCATTGCAAAAACAGATGTCGGCACGGCCAGATACGGAGCGGCATCTTTCCAGAAAAACGGCCCGAGCGCACCTACACAAACCATAAGAGAACCGATTCTCTGCGGCCATCCCCGCGGCGGCTTGCCTAAAAGCTCGGCAAAACAAAGCCCGTTGATTGTCATCAGCATTGTCGCCGCACTCAACGCCATCCCGATAACTCCAAGCCCGAAAAGATATTGGGCTATGACCGGGCCGGTCAGTGGCGCCAGTGTATCGGCAAGATTAAAGGCATCACGCTTAACCAACATAGCGGCCATTCTTTTATCTGCCCATGGCAAATTTTCAGCTCTCTGTCTAATCTGCTCGGGTGCAAGTTTCGCGAATTCCTCGGCACCTACTTCAAATTTTACTCTGTCTGCAAGAAGTCCCTTATAAGGACCGACAAGATTTGCCGCCGGTTCGCCGGTAATTTGACCATCAGGTTCGTCGGCGACCAGTCCGGCGGCCGGTACGGCATGGAACTGGCTGCTCGACGCTATAACAACACAACCTGTCGCAATAATAAAGGGAATAAACAGTCCCGTTGACAGATCGAAAATCGCCAGGCCACGGAAGTATTTGTCCCAACCCTTGCGGAGCATTGAGTACGGCAGTAAAAATGTCATGTTGATTCCGACCGCTGTTGCAGCAGCACTTATCATCACGTCTCGCTGCTGGCCCACAATCATATTAGTCCAAAAAGACTGGAACTGCCCGGCGACCTGTTCTATATGCGGCATGATTTTTTCGGTCGGCTTAACAAACAGGCTCAAATCGGGAATTAACCCGGCTAAGATTTCACCCCATACAATCTTGCCCTCGATACTGAGCTTAACAACAACACCGACAAAACTCAGAACGATGATACTGACAATTGTCTTAATCAGTATTTCAAAAACTTTAACCCCCCTGCCACCGGCGCTGTATGTGAAGCTCGCACTGAGCGCGATTATCAGAAAGATCACACCGGCAATCATTTTGCCGGGAATCTCGCCCATTACCGTCGGCCCAATCAGAGAGGGCAGAAGGTTCTGCCGTAATGCCGCGGTTCCCAGGGCGAATTGCGGCAGCGACCAGACGAGGTTAGCCATCATTGAGGCGAGAAGCCAGCCCCAGCCAAGTACCGGGCTGACATGCTCGTTTATGCCTCGTAATGGGCGTTGCCCTGTTGAAAGTGTAACATACGCTATCGCACTGAGCATAATAATGCCCAGAATCATCGCAAGCGGCTGGAGCCACATGAAACTGAAACCAACCAGAACTCCCAGGTAAAGACTCGAAGACAGCGAACCGCCGCCCAAGGTGATACCGCTCTGCAGCCAGCCGGGACCGGACAACCTCAAATACGCTAAGATAGTTGCTCCCTTGCCTTTTTTCTCCGCATCCAGGAGCATTTCCCGATCCTTTTCGATGCGCGGATTCATGTGCATCACCTGCTGTTGTTTGTCCCGTCCAGGCTGATTCCGGTGAGGCGTCATATTTAATCTCCTAAGAACAATACTAACTCTCCATAACCTGAAATTCGGCTGTATTGTCGGATTGAGCAGACAATCTGTCAATTAATTTTTTAACGTAATACTATATCTCAAATAGGGACAAGAAGATATGGAAGAAACCCGGGAATAGATGATTCTTTATACCTGGTGAACGGATATAATAGCAAAAAATTCAATTTTCGCGCCCATTTTGAGAACGAAAACAAGTCTGTAATAGTGGATGCTGATTCAGCAGTAAAATGCCCGGAATATCGGAGAAAGAAAAACAGGTGGCCCAAGAGCCGGACACAACATTAGTTAAAGCAGCTATCGCAGGGGATTCCGATAGTTTTACGCAGTTAGCCCGATACTATTATCCGGCTATTGTGGCTATTGCTCATTCGATACTGGGTAATAGAGATTCGGCCGAAGATGCTGCACAGCTTGCTTTCGCCAGGGCAGCCGTAAAACTGCCGCAATTAAAGGACAATAAGAAATTTGCCGGCTGGTTGGCCGTTATTTGCAGGAATGCGGCAAAAGATATGGCTCGGCGCCAAAAAGGCCCCGATGCATCAGACGGATATACCAAAGTAGTAAATAAACCGGAAAAGGACAACTCCAAGGAAGCTGTGAAGGCGGCACTGAAAAAACTCTCGGATTCGGCAAGAGAGATAATTTATCTCCGCTATTATGATGGCCTGTCCTACGAGCAAATTTCTTCGGTTCTGGGCATCTCCGAGCAGGCAATCAACGGCAGGCTGCGAAGGGCAAAGAAAAAAATGGCTGAATATTTAAGACGTCAAGATTTAGGTCAGGTGCAATAATGAACGAACGGAAAGATGATAAATGGCTGGATCAATTGATATCCCGCACTATTAATACTGAAAAACCCGAATTCGATGCCGAAAACTGGAAGCAAAAATTCCCAGACGAATTTCAGGCACTTCAATCAAGGGCAACCGATAAAATGGCACGTTCATCAATATGGCCAATTCTTCATAAAAGCCCCATTGTAAAATTCGCCGCAGCGGCTGTGATTATCATAACAACCGGACTTTTTATAATTCTCCCGGGCCCGGAGAAAAAAACCGACAACGCCGAGGTCACAGGATACTCAAAATCTGCGGCCGAAATGCTGACTCTAAGGTCGCTAAAAATCGCATATTTCAACGGCGGTATAGAGGCGGTAGAAAGCCAATGTGATAAAGCTGTAGAAAAAATTACTAAAAAGCCTGAAAAAATCACATTTCAGGAATTACTCGAAGATATTGATGGCGTTTGAATAGAAAGGGTATAACGATGTTAAAAAAATATAAGGTTTATATATGGATAGCTTGCATTTCTCTGGCAGTGCCCCTGTCATCTTCGACTGTTTACGGTTTTCCACCAGACAATGCGGCGGTTCTTTATCTGCGCGCTTTCATCGTTTATGAGGAGCCTGATAATGAAAATTTAAGTAAAATGATAACCGATTTACAAGATGGAAAAATTAAACCTAACAACCAGATAAGACAGTATCTTGAGAAAAACCAACCGGTAATAGAGCTTGTTAAAACAGCTTCGAAAATCCCTGATTGCGACTGGGGACGGGACAACTCGAAAGGTTTCGATTTAATGATGCCGGAACTTGCTACGGCAAGGAAGCTGGCCTTTATGTTAATCGCCGACTCGAAAGTATTGTTATACGATGGAGACTACAAAACATCTTTGGAAAGGTGTTTAACAATTCACAGGATGGCCCGGCACGTCAGCGATGACTTGTTAATATCCAATTTGGTCGGTATCGCGATGAACGGCCTGGCCAATAAGCAAATCAAGATTATCATCTCTCAAATGCCTGCTGATGTTGAGACACTTCAATGGCTTAAAAATCAGACGCTGGATATATCCGCTAAAACTCCTTCGCTCATATCGGCCATAAGATCCGACGCTGAAATTTCATTAAGGGAAATGAATAAAGAAAACATAAATAAACTTTTAAGTTACGTCAGCACCGAAGATGTCAAGGTAATTCAACAAGCAGACACAGAAATGACCGAAAGCGACAGTAGTACCGAGGAAAACAAGAAAAAGATTTATGAAGAAAACATTGAAAAATTGCGTAACGGCGATGACGAATATTTTGCTCGAAGCAGACAGTATTTAATGGATTTTATCGCTTCGGTTCAGGCCATATTTGCCCTGCCTTATGAAGATGCTTACAGAGAGCTTGAAAAGCTAAATCAGACGATTGCAAAAGAAGCAGAGACAAATCCCGCAGCGTTCTTTACCTCTGTAGCATCTCCCATGAATACAAAGCTTTGCACCAACGAAATAGTCTTTAAGACAAATTTCAACGCCGTTAATGCGGCAATTGAGATTTATATTCTAAAGGCCAAAAGCGGCAAATTACCCGATGATCTACCCGAAGGCCTGCCGAAGGATTTGTTCAGCAGCAAAGATTTTATCTATGAAAAAACCGGCGACGGCTTTGTCCTCCGATGCCAGGGAAAAGATTTGGAAAAAAACGAAATCCACGATTACGAGTTCAAGGTAAAAAAGTAGTTAACGTATAAATACCGGCACAAGAAGCCTGGCACGAAAACAAAATTATATCCTGTTAGCGGATAGCAATTAAATTCTCTAATTACGCCCGGCTATAGCCTTCAAAAATAGACCGAAAATGAAATCCGCAAATAGCGAGCGTCACTGCCAGATGAAAATGCTGCGGTCTTCTGATAAGGGACCAAAAAATGAGTTTCCAATACGAAAACCTGCCTTTATCTATTACGCCGAGATGCCAGATAGATTTAATAAACGCCTTAATATCACAATATCTGTATTTCGGCTTATTGTTTTTTCCGGGCTTAAGTTCCCTTAAGAATGTCAGGATTCTATTATAATAGTTCCTTGGTGAATATATCGTACTTACGACTTTCTGGTAACCTTTAAGAAGATTTTCAATTCCCATTTTCGGGATAAAATTTATCGAGAAATCCGTGTTGTCGCCTGTTGCGGTTTCCGATGATAGCCTGTTCTCAGTCATAAGCCTGTGATAGAGTTTTGTTCCCCTGGGGGCGTTGAGCAGGCCAACCATAGCAGTTACTACTCCGCTTTTCTGAATAAACTGAATCAGGTTGTCGAAAACAGATTGTTTATCACTGTCGAAGCCGAGAATAAATCCCGCCTGGACCTGCATTCCGAATCGCTGGATTTTTTTGACACAGGCAACCAAATCACGACCTTTGTTCTGGACTTTATTGCATTCGCTTAGACACTCCTCATTGGGGCTCTCGATCCCGACGAACACACAGTCAAATCCGGCCTGAACCATCAAATCCATTAATTCTTCATCGTCAGCGAGATTTATAGAAGCCTGTGTATTGAAAGCAAAAGGGTAATGTCTCTTTTTCATCCATTCTATAACGGCGGGAAGTAACTTTGTTTTAAGACGGATTTTGTTTCCAATGAAGTTATCATCCACAAAGAAAACTTCGTCCCGCCAGCCCTTGGCATACAAACTTTCTAATTCCTCCAATACCTGATCCGTCGTTTTTGTACGAATCCTGTGTCCGAACAGTGTTGTAACATCGCAGAAATCACAATCGAAAGGACACCCCCGTGAATATTGGATGCACATCATGGCGTACTTCTTCATCTTGATTAGATTCCATAGGGGAATCGGGGTTTGGTGTAAATCCGCTTTGTCGTGCGTGTTATACACTTTTCTGGGGCAACCGTTTTGAACATCTTGTACAAAAAGCGGCAAAGTCAATTCGGCTTCTTTGAGCACTAAGTGATCTACCTGTACATATTCTTCGGGAAGACTCGTAAAAAGAGGGCCCCCCGCCACGACTTTTGTTCCAAATTTCCGGCATCTCTCGATAACCTGGTCGGCAGATTTTCGCTGGATGAGCATTGCTGTAATAAATACGTAGTCGGCCCACCGAATGTCACGATCCCGTAATTTCGTTGTGGTCATATCAACCAGTTTTGTTTCCCACTGGCTCGGCAGTATCGCGGCAACCGTCATTAATCCAAGAGGAGGCACAACGGCTTTCCTTGAGATGAACTTCAGGGCTTTTTTGAAACTCCAGAAAGTAAGAGGGATGTCCGGGTTTATAAGAAGTATCTTCATAACATAGCTCCTGACTGATATACCTATCACAAATAGAGTGGAGCAGAAGGGGGGCTTTTTGCGATATAGCTGAATCAAAAGGAGGCTATTGATGCGTTCAGAAAAGCTAATCCCGGCTGATTAGAACTTTAACAAATATAAGTCTCATATCGGAATGAATTACTATTCGCATCTAACTGCTTTTTCAAATTCGCTTAAACCGGCCTAATTTCCTTACTCAGGCATTTAATAATAAAATAGTCAACTATTTTTGTCGGCGTTTATACCACACATTGTACACAAAATGTGTTTGATTAAAACAAAAAAAGGCATTTTATTCCAAAATCTTGAAATTACAGGTTTAAGAAACATCTAAAAACATTGCTTTAAAGCGGAAATGTGGTATAATAGGTAAAAAATAATACAATACAAAAGATTAGAGAATCTTTAAGCCGCAAAGGAAGATAGCTAACCTTTGTGGCTTTTTCATTAAAGGGAGTAAGAATGAAAAAGCCGCTAAAAACTTCACCTGAAAGCAGAAAATGCAGCTTTCCGGGCTGCAAGTGTATCCTGAGCATTTATAACCACCAGACTACATGTCGTGTACATAGCGATAAAGTGCTTCAAGAACAAAAAACGAATATTTCAACCAATCTTGAAGTACCAACCGAATAATGCCGATAGTGCTGGAGCCTGCTTTTTATAAGACAGGAATTTTATTTATTTTTTAATTGAGACATACCGTATATTATGTTACTTTAGTGTTTTAAGTGGTGAATATTCTTTCATCTCTCAGGAGTATCCCCCATAGATTAAAAGTGAGAGATATTATTTTATTGGCCGACATATAGGCCAAGGAGAAGTACAAGTGAGTATAGGTACAGTAAAATGGTTCAATTCGAGCAAGGGATTTGGTTTTATTAATCCGGATGATGGCGGAGAAGATTTGTTCGTCCACCACTCTGAGATTAAAACCAGCGGTTATGCATCACTCGATGAAGGCCAAAAGGTCGAGTTTGAAGTTGGACAGGGCAAAAAAGGCCCGTGTGCAACTAATGTAATCCCGCGCTAACTACCGGATGCAGCTTGAAAACGAAAAGGTCGGGCCTGGCCCGGCCTTTTTTTATGCGCTTTTTGGACAGAATTACATGTTAAATAGACTAAAATAGATCCGTGATTCGTTATACAGGTAAGAAACGGTCGTTATCTTAATTGGATAAGAATCTTCGATGATAGAGGACAAAATACTTGTATGGAAGTTTAACCGTGGCAGCAAAGATGCCTTTCGGCGTATCTATGAAAAGTATAAGGACGACCTGCTTGGTTTGGCAGTCACTTTGCTGCGGGATAAAAGCATCGCCGAAGATGTATTGCACGATGTGTTCATATCGTTCGCAGGGACTGTGGGAGCCTTTAACTTGAGCGGGACTCTGAAAGGCTATTTATCCACCTGCGTGGCGAATCGTGCTCGTGACAGGAACAGGCGAAAAGGTGGTCAAAATGTCACAGCGGACATTATCGAAGCGATGGATACCGTTTCAGACAGGCCGCCTGAGTATGCCATTGATTGCGAGCATTCGCATCGCTTGATGGATTTGCTCGCCCTGCTCCCATACGAGCAGCGTGAAGTTATTGTGCTGCACCTGCATCAGGAAATGCGGTTTCGTGAAATAGCCGAAGCGCTCGGCCTTTCGATCAACACTGTCCAGAGCAGGTATCGCTACGGTCTGGAAAAGCTTCGTACGATTCTAAATAATACGGTGAAAAAATGAGAAATTTCGATGACATTGAAAAACTCGTAAGACATGGGAAACCGGTTGTGAAAATCAACCAACAATTGGATAAACAAACGTTGAATGATTCTTATTCGGTCATGGAAAGAACAATCAAGTTTACATCGAAAGATTACAAATCCGGTATATTAAAATTCGCCATTTACAACAAAGGGATTAAGCTTCTCGTTGCAGCGGCTGCAATTATCGTGGTCATCGGTCTGTTCCTTGACCGAGGCAGGCATACGCCGAAGATCCCGACGCCCGCCCAGCCGGAAACGAAGTTAATCTCCATGATGTCTATGAGAGCTTCCTATCAGCGGGGAGGATTTGATGCCCTCGATAAGCAATTTCGAGATACCCTTGATATGTTCGGACCGCGGTCATCAAGTGTTTCGATGAAAGAGCTTCTCGAAGGGACAAATGGTTCATGAAACAGAAAGGATAAAATAATGAAAAATATAAATAATTATTTAACAGAAAAGATGATATTGATTGGTTTAGTGGTAATTTTTGCCGCGTCACCGGCTCCGGCGATCCCACCCGACCCGGATAATGCGGCCCTTTTATATTATCAGGGATTTTTGTCTTTAGCAGAGCTTGACGATGAAGCGCGGGACCATATTGCAGAAGTAGCCAGAGGCGAAATTGTGCCTGATGATAAAGTACGGCAGGATATTAACAAGTGCAAGGGTGCAATTGAGTTCGCCGAGGCGGCCAATGGGACACTGTTTTGCAACTGGGGTGTACGCTATTCGCAGGGTTTCGAGTGCCTTCTTCCCCAGATGGCACAGGCACGATATCTGACTTTTGTCCTGATTGCCGATGCACGCCTACTCGCTTCGGACGGCAACTACAAAGGAGCACTTGAGCGGTGCCTGATGGTATGTAATTTTGCCCACCACATCGGTGACGATACGACCATTTCATACCTTGTTTCTTTATCAGTCAGAACGCTCAGTTACAAATGTATGCGGGAAATAATCGGTATGGCTGACGACGAGGAGCTGCTGAAATGGTTCAGGAATGAACTTGTGACATCCGAGGTCGAAACACTTTCCCCTGTCAGGCCG
>CAYVXS010000027.1:0-2650 GCA_964454885.1 uncultured Pirellulales bacterium | reverse complement strand
GTTCAGGAATGAACTTGTGACATCCGAGGTCGAAACACTTTCCCCTGTCAGGCCGTTGAAGATAGAAATAGAGCTTGTAACGGACCTGATGCAAATGGAGAACATCGAGAAGCTGATTCGGATTCTTACCGATTCCAATCTCGGGATTCTTACCGATTCCAATCAGAAGAAGGTGTCATGGATTGCCAAGGCGATTAACGAGAAGATTTTAGAGCGGGCCAGGCGGATTTATTCGGAACGTATGAACTCAGGTCTGGTGGTGTTAAGTACACCTATGCCGTATGAAGTGGCCGATGCGCAGTTGAAACAGTTGTCGGACGAGCTCGATCCAAACAATCCTGCAGAAGCATTGGCGGGAACATTCATGCCGGCATTCGCCAGGATATATTCTCAGGATACAATGAGAAGAACATCATTAAATGCTACTATTGCAGCCGTTGATATCTGCCTGAGCAGGATTAGAACCGGTAAATTGCCGGGCGAGCTGCCCAAGAACATGCCGAAGGACTTGTTCAGTGGTAAGAATTTCGAGTACGAAAAAAATAATGACAGCTTTATCCTGCGTTGTCCGGGTAAGGATTCGGATATCTACGAATTCAAATTCAAGATAAAACGGTAGTATAAAGCCCATATCCGCTATAACCGGCCGAGCTTTCCATTGATATTGCTCAGGATAAATGGCTCGGCCTTTTTTATGCGCATTAAAAATTTTCCGGTAAAAAGAAGTTGCGCCGAAGGGGGCTTTTTCGTCTATAATAGTGGTGTCGAAAAAAATATTAAAAGTTAAAAATCAAAATGAAAAACTCAGGAAGTCAAATCGACGAGTCGATTTTCCACAGTTTTGAGCTTTTAGCTTTTAATTTTTCGCTTTTTGGGAGGTTATTTGCAAAAACGACACGAAGAGCTTTTAGAATTGTTGGACAAGTCCGGAGTGGGTCTATATACGCTTCTGACCCGGCTGACACTGCGCGAAGAAACTGCCGAGGAGCTTATGCAGGAATTATTTATAAAACTCAGTAACTCAAAAGGATTCGAAAAATCCACTAACCGGGACGCCTACGCCCGCAAAGCGGCAATAAATCTGGCGTTCGACTGGCGGCGAAAATTCAGGCAAAAGCTTAGTTTATCACCGGCAGTTTGTGAGCCGGTCGCGAATGAAAGCTCACCTTTAAGTAAACTGATACATACGGAAGAGCTGGAAGAAATGCTTGATGCAATCAGTCGATTGAACAGGTCATGGCGTCAGGCAATTGTCATGAGATATATCCAGCAGCAATCATACGATGATATAGCGGAACAAATGGAAAAGACGCCGCATCATGTTCGAGCTATATGCTCCAAGGCGTTAAATCGCCTTCGAAATTCACTTGGTGTAAATCAACAGAAAGTAACCGAAAAGGAGATATACAATGTCACAGAAAGAAGAACAAATTCAATACAGACTGAAAATTCTCTCACAGATTGAATCGTCCCCGGAAGCTGCCCAGCGGGCCGTTCAAAATGTCAGGGATACTCTTACCAATACAAAGCAGGAACATGACAGTATCGGCGCGAAAATAATACGCATGGTCTCGAACGGTCATGCGTTGAAATTCGCCGCCGCGGCTATGTTGTTAATTGCCATAGGATTTATTGCAGGTCGGTTTTTCTCACCCGAACAGGATATAGAATCGCTGCAGGCTTCTCTGGTACCGGCTGTTACTCAAAACGTTCTTGCGCAGATAAACGACCAATGGCAGAAAGAATATGCGCGCAATTACACCCAAATAAAAGATGAGCTGAGCCGGCAGATGAGCCAGGAAATGGCCGAGTTCACCGAACAGACATTGGCCGCTTCCAGCACGATGACCGACCAGAGGATGAAGGAACTAATCCAGCTCATCGAAGCAGCCAGGGTAAAAGACCGGCAGTGGATTGCCGCGGCCCTGGAACAAATCGAGCTTAACCGGCGGCAGGACAACGCCCGGATCGGCAGTTTGGTGACTCATGCCGCACGGACGAACTAATCACAGCAAATCGAGCGAAATTAAAAACAACCGGGACAAATAAATATAAAAACACGAAAGGGATAAAAATGAAATTATTTAACCGAATAGTTATATTAGGTATTGCCTTGACTTTAATAGCAGGGAATTTTGCCATAGCCCAGAACACATCCGAGGTCAAGACATTCACAATCTCTGGAAGCGTTGGCCCGGGTTTAGGCGGTGTTATAATGAGAGGTCTGCCGGACAAAGTTGTTACCGATGATAGGGGTTATTATATCGCGGAAGTTCCCTACGGCTGGACCGGTAAAGTAACGCCCGCAAAAGCAGCATATAAATTCGAACCATCCTACATGGCCTATGCGACAGTTGACTCAGACAGAGCCAATCAAAATTACAAAGGCGAACGAATCACTTTAACTATTTCCGGCAATGTCGGTCTTGTCGGCGTATCGATGCATGGTCTGCCGGGAAATCCTTCTACGGGCCTAAGTGGAGATTACAGCGTCGATGTTCCATTCGGCTGGGCCGGTCAGGTAACGCCTCAAAAAGAGGGTTTTACGTTCGATCCACCGGCAAAAATTTACTCCGCCGTAGATAGAGATATGGTAAATCAGAACTATAAAGCGGAAATACTGAGCTATACCATCTCCGGTACAGTGGGT
>CAYVXS010000026.1:0-13948 GCA_964454885.1 uncultured Pirellulales bacterium | reverse complement strand
AGCAGGGGCGGGGCGTTATTAGCAAAATGGATGCTTCACCATAACCGGCAGAATCCCCTGTATGAAATGTTCGACGACTTGTGTGAGATTATGGTCGAATATGATGTCTGTTTCTCACTTGGTGACGGTCTTAGGCCGGGGGCCATCGCCGATGCCACCGACAAGGCTCAGATCGCAGAGCTAAGGACGTTGGGGGAATTGACCGCACGGGCACAGGAAAAAGGCTGCCAGGTGATGGTCGAGGGGCCGGGCCATGTGCCGTTCGACCAGATACAATATAATATGGAAATCCAGCAGGAAATTTGTCACGGAGCTCCTTTTTATGTCCTCGGCCCATTGGTGACCGATGTTGCTCCCGGTTACGACCACATTACATCGGCGATAGGGGGGACGGCCGCCGCTTATTACGGCGCATCGTTTTTATGCTATGTAACTCCGAAAGAGCATTTGGGTCTTCCCGATGCGGACGACGTCAGGGCAGGTGTTATCGCATCTAAAATCGCGGCACATGCGGGAGATATCGCCCGCGGCTTGAAGGGTGCTGCCCAGAGGGACAAAAGTCTCAGCATAGCACGGACGAACCTGGACTGGACGAAGCATTTAGCCGAATCACTCGACCCTCAGACCGCCGGGAGAATGCATGACGAGGCCTGCCGTGAAATGAATTTGAAGGATTCCCCTTCGACCGATTACTGCTCGATGTGCGGCAAGGCATGGTGCAGTGTCAGAATAAACAAAGAGATCCGCGAAAGTATTTCCGGCAAAGCCCCAAGCCGGAAGTGACGGTGAGTATCAGGTTTTCATCGAATCCAGCACGATTAGAGCGGCCGGTACGAAAATAAAGACCGGCAGCCACGCCCAGAATTCCGGTATTACCCTGTCGAAGATGACCTGCTCGGTGGAGAGCATCCTGCAGATGAAAGTTATCACGAAGCATATCGATGTCACGGCAAAGCTGAGCATAATCGCGGACTTCATCGATTTCGGGTCGCGGCAGACCAGGATTGGCAAACTTATCATAAGCATTACGAAATTGATGATAGGGTCGGTGATACGGAAATGTTTCTGGCTGTAAAGCTGTGCCATATCTCTAATTTCCGAACCCTGTGAGGCGAGGGTAATCAACTGCCGCAAAGACAGCAATGCCTTATGTTCGGACTTGCACCTTATAGGGATTTCCTTTGCAGTGAGGTCGCTTTTGTAATAGGGGATTTGCTGCGGCATTTTTTGTGGATCTTTATATCTCAGCAGCCCCGGCAAATTCCACTGGCCGGTGTTCGGGTCCTGGTTATACAGGTCCCACCTGCCGGTTCGGCGATTGTAAACCGCTTTTCCAGCATCTATTCGTCCGGTCACTTCCCAGATGCCCGGGGATAGAGGGCTGCGAAGGAGAATCGTGGGATTATATAATGTCGAGTTATCGACTTCGTATTTTTGGGAGAAAATCAATGAACCGTTTTCGTCGCTGATGAACCTGACATCGTAGGATTCCTGTCCGGGGATGTCGTCATGGTTGCGAACGAGCTTGTCCGCAAGCGGGGGAATTACGAATTCCTGATTTATTACCGTGATCCCGGTTAAAATTAATGCGAGAAAAATGATTGGGCCTATTATACGCTTTAAGCTGACACCCGATGCCATTACGGCCACCAGCTCGTTGGAGCGGACCATCTTGCCGAATGAAAAGGCCGCTGCAACCACGGTTATCATTCCTGCAAAATCCCGGAAGTAAAGTAAGCTGTTGAGACTGTAGAATTTAAAAATATTTTTCATTACCTCCAAAGATGTCAGGTTTTCGTGCTCGGTGAATTCATCGAGATTAACAAACAGGTCCGTTATGATTCGCAGACCTATCAGCACACAGAAAGCGATTGCGTAACCGATTAAGAAATTCCTTGCGACATATCTGTCTAATTTTTTCATAGATTTTATCGTTAGTTAATATCGGTTTGCCCCGATTGTTTAAGTCGTCAGTTTCTTAATAAACGATGATATATTGCCACGGCGAATAAACATAAAAGTCCCAGGCCTGCCCACATAATTGCGACGCCTGAGATCGCTTTCGTATCGGGATTCTCGGTAATTTGTTTTCCGCTCATGATAAAGACAATCAGCACTGCGGCGGGGATGCAGCCGGCTCCGAAAGCACTGAGCAGATGTCCGCCCCTTATGATTATACCCAGTCCGATGCCGATTAAAATCATCAATATGCAGCCGAGACCGAAGACGAGCCGGGAATGTATCTCGGATTTTATTTCCACCATAGTATTTTCTATATGCCATATAAGCTCGGCCTGAATTTTTGTTAATGTCGGGCTTGGTTGAAATCCGGACAAATCATCGAGCTGGTAGGCCATTTTTTTAGGGTTTAAAGAGCCGCTTGCGGTTTTGAATTGGGATGCCTTTTCCTTTATTGCATCCGGCGGAACCAAATCATGTATTACATGTCGCATTTCCAACTGGCCCGATTCTTCGACCATTGCGCTGCGGATGTCCATCTCCAGTACGGGTTCGGATTCGTTATCCGCGATGCTCAAAGAAGCTTCTTTGCATTTGAAAGTGCGGCGAGTTTGTTCGTTGCTGGTGTTAAATTCTATGGCTTTGATTTCGCCTGATAAGCCGATCATTTTGTCTTTGACAAAACACAGACCCGCGGAAAATTTGACCGAATTCGGCTCGCCGTTCAGCCGGTATAAATTTTTCTCGTCTTTGGTTTGTACCTCAGGTGACTTATCGAGTTCGGATGTCCCGGATTTTTTTCGAATGTCGTCGGCCAATAGCTCCAATATCAATTGAGTGTAAAGCTCACGGGCCTTTAATGCGATCGGTTCGAACAGCATCATATCCGCCTGAATCTTTTTCATTTCGTCTATTTTTTTGAATTTTATGTCGTCGCCCAGCAACGACCCGAATTCATAGCTGAATACGGATGCACCGATGTTGCCCGCATGAAGAGCATCCATCTGGTATGCGTTTTTTGTTATTATCTGGACTTTATTTATATTATCATGCGTGACGAATTTTAGCCTGGCATGTTCGGCGGTGTATATTTGTTTTATATAATTGTTTTTGACTTCGGTGACAATCATACCTGAAAGAATGTCATTTAGCGGATCGGCATTGTCGGCATAGATTAAAAGTAGATAATTGTCGTATTGTAATTCGTAAAAGCCTTTTTTCTGAATGTTGCGAAAAAGCATCTGTTTGGCGTCGGCTTTGAGAGATTTTTCAGCTAAATGCACGAAAGTCGGCATAACGTAGAAGCTCAGAAATAAATTAGCAATCGCCACGAAAACAGCCAGTGACAATCCCGGAATGATTAAAGTCAGAATGCTTATCCCGCTTGCTCTGCATGCGTCAAGCTCGTTGTCACTTGTGAATCTTCCATAGACCAGTGCACCGGCGAAAAGAGCGGCCATCGGCAATACGAACGTCAGAGTTATTGGCAGAAAGTAAAACATCAGGAAAATCACCTGCCGAGGTCCCGCCCCGTATTCCTGGACCGGCTGGAGGATGCTGCCGAGACTCAGAATTAACGTCAAAGCAACCGTGGCCAGAATAAAAACTCTCAACAGCTCACGAAAGATATATTTATGAAGTGTATATACCATGCTCTAAGCTTTTCTTTCGAGCTTATTTCATTGTGCTTGGTCTTATTTAATTACCGTATGTTCTTTTAAAGGATATAAAAGTCTTACTTTATATCCAGCGGGTCGATATTTTTGATTCTTTTAGTATAAATCTTGTATTTGTATTTTTTCAGAAGCTCACGTCCATACTCGGTGATTATTGCCTTTCTCCGTTCGCTTATTATGATGTTTTTTATCCTGTTGTCCATATCCTTCGAGTATTCTTTGATCTCACCGGGATTTTTCTCTAATATTTTAACTATTCGCCATTTAATTTCCCGGTTATTGAAGCCTTTTATCGGCCCGATTATCTCGTTTGGCTCCGCCTTCCATAAATCCTTCCAGAACAAACCTTCGCTGGTTGGATATGCATTTGAGGCTTTGCTGTTTTTTGTTAGAGAGTATTCCTGCTTGGCCGCTTCGAAATCTTTACCTTTGTCTATTTCGTCCTTTACCTTTTTCGCTGTTTTAAGGTCATCGCACCAGATTTGGTCGATCTTCATAAATCTGCCCGTTCGGAATAGCTCTTTGTTGTTATTGAAGTAAGTGACTAATTCCTCGTCGGTCGGCTCTTTTACCTGTTTATATTTATCACTTTTCACTTTACTGAGCAGTCTTGCGTCTTCATACTCTCTTAGCTGCTTCAAAAAAGTTTCATCTTTATCGAGATTTTGCAGTTTTGCCTCGGCGACATATATGGGTATCATTAAAGCCCTGTCCAGCAACTGTTCAATCCCCGTCGGAGTATTCAGGTTTTTCGGTCGGCTGGGCGGAGAGAATTCGCACAGGGTGTTGAACCAGTCCTCTAATGTCACTTGTCCGTGATCGAATGTTGCCAGAACAATGCTTCTTTCTTCCGGGGTCAATTCGGTTTTGATTTGATTGTTTCTGATATATTTTATTTTTTGAGGTGTCTTCGGATGATTTAATAGCCTGTCATGAATTTGTATAACCTTAGGAAAATTTTCGCTTAGCTTCTTGACGTGGAACTTTTCGTACAGTTGCTTGTAGTACTCTGATACTTTTTTCCTGGCCTTTGTATTTTCGATTATTGCTTTTACCCGGGTACGGTCCGAATTCGGATCGGCCTGCATCCTCTGATCGATCTCTGCTTCTGTTGCAGTTATCTTATCCTTCATATCATTAAGGTAGTTTTGTACAAGTATATTTATAAGGCTTCTATCCTCGTATCTTTTGACCGACGCTTTTACCATTTCATCTTCGAGGTAGCCCTGTTTACGAGCTTCGATAATCATGGCTTTTTCGGCAATCATTTCCTGAAGTGTTGATTTAACGTCGGGCCGGCTGGTTTCCTCTGCGAAATAATTATACGGATTTGGGTATATTTCCTGTAATAGTCTTTGCTGGAGCTCTCCTTTTGTGATGACATATTGGTCGATTTGTGCGACTACGTTGGGGTCCGCCGGGGATTTGGCGGCAGACTGTGAGTTGGAAGAGGAATTACAATGTGAGACCAACAGTACAATCAGGAGCCCCGAGAGTATCAATGCCAATTTTTTAGATAATAGTTTCATTGTTTCTATACTCCTTAATTGAAAATTTTTAATTTTATCGAATATCGACTATGACATTCTTCTATAACTTACCTTAGACAACATTTTTAAGCATTATAACTATTCTACCGCTGTAAACCAGTCCAAACTGTCATTTTCCATATATGAGATTGCTCGGTAATAATTTAGTTTACTTTTATCCTGATACAGGCCCTTTGTACGCTCTTTGTCCAATAATATATCAGGCAATCTCTCATTATGGTTTCAAATATCGGGATTAAATTAGCCCGGTTATTTAGTCATATAATGGCTGTATTTTTTTTTGTTCAAAATCCGGTTTATAAATGCATAGGCATATACGGATCCAATGCCCTGAATATCATTTCATGTGTTGATTAAGATTTTCACTACGACCGTGCAAGCCCATTTAAGGAGCCTGTAATTTAGATGATAAAATTTTCTCGGATTCCCTGATAAATCATTTTTTTTCTGTTTTGGCGGGCTTTGTGTATAAGTTTGGGTTATTTTTAGTATCCTCTTTTATAATAAAGACTTATGTGTTTTTTGGGGTTTTTGGAATAGGGTGATTGTAAAATGTTTGGCAATGTCAATAAAAAAGGATGTGGTATTGTGGGAAATTATGGCTTGACAAAAATGTAAAAATGAGCAAAATACATGAAATACAGTGTGCTCGTAATACTGAAAAAAAACACAAAATTAACAATTTAGTCGTTGACATTGAGTGGTAAAATTGGTAAACTGAGCAAAACAGGGTGGCATAAAGGACGTGCATGAAAACGATTTTAGTGTGTACGCTTATGCCGGGCGGTGCTGAATTTGAATCGCCGACCCAAAAATGAGGAGTGTAAAGGTGAGGAGATGATGAAAAGGGCCTCAATTTTCCTTTCTATCTTCACCCTTTTAAGCTCTTTGAAGAATTTAATAATGTCGAGCGGCTGATTATGCTCAGCATTAAAACAGGAAATAGACACAAGGAGAAATGAAAAAGGGATTTTTTAGTCAAGGGATTAGACACGACAATTGAGTTTGCTGTGAATGTTTAACGGTAAATAGGTTGTTTCAAATTTGTTTTGGGGGGAGAAAAAAAAATGAAGAATTTATTAATGACATGTGTAATATCGGTTGTGTTGTTCGGGACGGCTGGGATTATTCAGGCAGAAGAGCCGTTTGTCCGGATATCGACAAATACCGACAACTTTAAACTCGGAACTTTTTCGTTCTGGGAAGATGGCACATCGTCGTCGGTATTGACAGTGAATATCGAATCAAATTGTTTGCATGGTCCTGTCGTTGCCTCTATAACACCGCTGAAGCGGGACGGTAGTATTTCCATTACTCCTGACCGCATCATGGTAAAAACAGATACTACCGGAGGGTATGTCACGATGGCTAAGCCGGTTGCCGTATCTGAGACGACGGAAGGATCACATGACATAAAAATGAGTTTTAAAATCCAGACTGGTATTAAAGATCGGGCCGGCAGATACAGTGGAACGCTTGCATTTACAGTTATGCCGCCATCTTAATCTGGAATGATGGAGATATGACAGAACAAGATTCTGTTAAGTTATGATTAAAGATTTATTTATGCCCAGGATTTGTGGATAAATGTTATCCAGACAGAGGAACCCTCTTCTTTAATATTGGATGAGGGAGAAAGGAGGTGTGTGAGGTAGTGAAGAACTGAAATATCACAGGCATGATATGCTTGTGAACCGCCTTGGAAGCAGGCCTGTTCATAGGCGGTATAACGATTGAAAAAAAAGAAAAGTGATTGGAAATCACTAATTGAAATCGTAAACCTCATGTGGCCCCGGCTCAGACGGGTAATTGGGATGGGCTTATTTGTCGGAGTCGGTTAAATCAGGTTTAGACCCATCAAATGTGTGGCTCAGGAAAATCCTGGGCGTTAATAATAGAATTAGCTCCAAAGGCTTATATGTGCCAATTGGGAGCGAAACTTAAGAGAGGGAATGAAAATGGTAAAGAAATGTTTGATTGCAATTGCACTGTTGGCTTTCTTGGCAACTACGGTACAGGCGGGCGATAATGCAGAAAATCCCTGGAAGTTTGACGACCATTGGCCTTGGGTATATCTCGAACTGGAAATCTGCCAGATTCCGGTCTATATGGACGTTGGAATGTATGTTGATTTAAAAGACTGCGGCAAGAAAGAAATCATCTTGAAGCAGGTTACTTGTCCTGCAGGCAGGAATTTCCCGTGCTACAAAGGCTGCGTGAATTTCGACATTAGAGCAAACTTCGAGGTGAAGCTCGGTACCAAACTGTACAAGCTTGGTCCGGTTATCAAGAACTGGGAAGCCAAGATATATCTGCCTGATGAAAGTGCTGAAGATTACATTATCCCCGGTGATGGTAACTATCATACCAGAAGAGTTTGCGTCGAAGCCTGGGAAGCCCAGATTTGGACCAACGCACCTGGTGATAAGGTCCTCGTCGGTGAAGTTGCTATTACTGTAAAGCCCAATGCGTAAGAAGTAGGTTAATACAGTGATAGAGTAGTCATTGATCAAAAAAAGAAAGATTTGAATTCTTTTAGAGATTTGTTGGCTACTGGGAATAGTTATATAGGGAGGGATGATAAAATTCATCCCTCCCTTTTTTTAACTATAGAATATTATAGGTTATCCCGGCATTAATTGCTTTGGGTCGGATTAAGAAGAAAGCAAATAGGCTTTATCAATATAACCAAAAGTAGCTGGATATGATTAATTTACGTTGTTGTACCGTGGAAAGAGCCTTGTGACCGATTCGTTGATATCTGAATCTGTAATTATCCGTGGTAATTTTTTATGTTCTTTGGTTTATCATCGATGATATAGCTCGGCTATGTCTTTTAGGAATTGATGAGATGGTTATTGAAGCATGAATACACCTGATTAATTGATATTTTCTACCCTGGACTTGTTGGTTATAGGCGAGACGATGAATAATATCGAAAACAGGGTAATATTTTGCCCTTTTCTTGTTATAACGGCATAAAAGGCACTTTTTATATAGTAAAGCGGTGTATTGAGCCACAGATAGTTGCGTTTACGAATCCTTTGTGCCTTTGAGATTGAGGGTCAGCGGAAACGGATAAAATCGAAATCATATATTTAATAAAAAAAAATAAATTTTTTCCCAATTTTGTGTTTTCGTAACCGTACGGTGATATTTGTTTCAAGGTATATAGGATTGCCCGGAAGGGTAAGAAATTCAGGTGTTTTAGGGAAAATCATGCCCTTATTAGCCGGACTTGTTCTGAAAATGTATTTTTTATAGGGCATCATTTTTTTATTATTATTTTCTTACTCTTATTAGGAAGGAATTCCTTTATTAGGGTGGGAACAAATGATAACGTAAAATAGGCAAAATGAATAGTTTGGGCTTGACAGGGTGGTGGTAAAATGTTAAAATTGGCAAATGTGAAGTTGGCAGCATGAGCAGTAGATACATACAACAAATGATGAATTGCCAATACCCTTATCGGAGGTAGCCCCTTTGAGTTTGGGATATGGGTGTTAGACCACAGATTGGTGGTCAATATGGGGGTTTTTACAGGGAATTATGGAAAGTGGGGACGTCAAATTGCCGAAGAGGTAAGAGCCGTAGTATTGGAGTGGGTTTGATGAAATTGAGCAAGGACAAGAGTACGAGAACGGAGGTATCAGATATTAATTACTGCTACGGGTATGTATCTTACCGAATCAGGATTGCCGGACAATGTTCGGTTTAACTGATGGAGTTTGTGGAATTTGAATAGATCTCTCGAGTATTTCATTTGGAGGCGACGAATGCGAAACGGGAATAACAGAACAGATTCCTGCTTAAGCAACAATCAGGAAAACGGCAACAGTAATAATGAGCAACATGGATTTGGTCTCGGAGAGTTTTTGAATGTCCCGGTTCTGGTTTTGTTAATCGCAATGATAGTGACAATGGTTCTTACATCGGGGATAGCATTCGGTCAGTACATGGTCCAACCGGTTGAGATAAAGAGAGGTTCGAGAGTCAATAAGCAAATTAATACGGCCTTGCGGATTCACAGCCAGGAAGAGAGCCAGACTATTGAAGTCGAACTGAAAGTCATCGAGCTGAGCCAGGCGCCGGATAGTGAATGGATGATATTTGATCCCGAGCCTAATACGCCGGATTACATTGAGGATTTTGATGTATCGAAACTTTCTTCGTGCAGCGACTGGATAAGGTTGAGCACATCGAAAGTTGAACTCGGTCCGCTTGCAGAGGTTCCTGTCGAGGTCATTATAAGAGTGCCTCCGAGAGTCCACGGATTCTACAGTGCCGGGATTCTTACAACTTACAGGGTCGCTCCGGAAGGTTCGGACGTCGGTTTTCTTCTGCGATATTTGATTCCTGTTCTGATTGAAATCCAGGGCAGAACGATACAGCCGAAAATAAAACTTCTGAATGTCGATATGGAGCACGTTCCGGCCGAGGGAGAAAGGCTTGCAACGACAAATGTCGGCTTGAGTATTGAAAATATCGGGGAAACCTACTCTCGTCTGAAACCCATGGCAAGATTAGAAGGATTTCAGGACGGGCACTGGCGGCTGATTACGCGGGCCGAATTCAGGGATACAGGTATCATTCCTGGAGCGCAATTGCATTTAGAATCGAATATAATGCGGGCTCTGCCGACTGGTAAATATAAATTGGCGGGTGCAATCTATGTTGATGGCAGACCCGGAGGGGCAATTCAAAAGGAAATTGATTTTGTAGGTGATCCGAGTCTTGAAAGGGCGGCAACAGATGCGCCTCTCGATTTGAACCCGACAGATATAATCATAAAAGGTTCGGCGGGTTCGACACGTACGGAAATATTGAACGTTCATAACGCTTCCGATTCGACGGTGAACATACAAACACTTTTTGCGCTTCCCACGCCTCTTTCAGGGCGGGCTTCACCTGCTTTCAAAGGAGAATCTCTCGGGTGCGCAGACTGGTTGAGGATTGAACCTCCGCAGTTCGAACTCGGAAGCTATCAGGATAAACGAGTGCGAGTTATTGCGGAAATTCCCGCAACAATGACGGACTATCCCTGGCATTATGCGGTTCTCGGTCTTTATGCCCATTATCCGGACGGGCAAATGGCCGGCCTGACAACTGCGAATGTTTGTGTCGGTGAAGACAGGGGTCTAACTCCCGAAGTGATAGTCAGGGCGACAAATCTGAATATAAGAGATTACGAGCCTTCGAGGTCGCAATTTCTTGTGTTAATCGCATTCACCAATGATGGTAGTACTTTCTTTAATCCGAGAAAATGTAGAGCCGGAATAGTTTATTATTCCGGACAATATGCCTCACAGGTAAGGGCGAGTACCTCGATGCGGAGTGATCAGCCCGGTATTATACTGCCGCTTGAAACAAGAAATTATTCCGGGATTCTCGATCTTTCGTCTGTGGAGGCGGGGAACTATCGTCTTGAAGCATATTTAGAATACGGTGTTGGACAAAGCATAAGAAAACAAAGTGCAATACGGGTCTCCGTTATTAATGGCAGGAGAACCGTTACTACTATGCAAACATCAGATGAAATTGCACCAAACGATATTATAGAAGTAAATTGGTAGTGTTTCGGAAGGGAGATTTTTTACTAAAGAAAGGTGCTGGATTGCCGATACAAGGCAAAACGGCTATTACAGAAAGGGACGTTGAGTTATGGCGCGGAAAAAAATTGGTCAAATATTATCGGGCGGTGTAATAGTAGCCTGCACCGTTCTATTTTGCACTCTGAACGTCAGCGCCCAGTTTCAGGCGGTTGAAGTAACGCATACGATATCCGGTTCAGTCGGAGTAGGGGGAGTGACGATGAGGGGTCTTGTCGGTTCTGACGGTCAACCGGCCGTTACTGATGACAGCGGCTATTATATTGCCGTTGTTAAATGGGGCTGGACCGGAACAGTAACGCCCTATAAAGAGGGGTATAAGTTCCAGCCGGATCACAAAACCTATCCGGAAGTTACCGGTGAACTGGAGAATGAGAACTATACAGCAATTCCGATAACATATACGGTATCAGGTACAACAGAGATAGAAGGTGTTCAAATGGTTGGTCTGCCGGGTGATCCTATGACCACAAACGGCGGCTCATACAGTGTGGAAGTTCCATACGGTTTTACCGCCGAAGTGACGCCGACAAAGCCCGGTTATAATTTTTCTCCTCCTTCCAGGCCATACAGGAACGTTGGTGCCGATTTGACGAGACAGGATTACACGGCGTCGAAAATAACCTTGACTGTCTCCGGTACGGCCGGAGTCGAAGGAGTCGCCCTTGAGGGATTTCCTACCAAGGTTGTTTCCGGCAGCGGCGGCAATTATACCACTACGGTTGACTGGGACTGGACGGGAACGGTTAAACCTGTAAAACAAGGCTACACATTTATACCGGAACAGATGCCTTATAGCAACGTTTCTTTCAATCAAACTAACCAGGATTATATTGCAACACCGATAACATATACGATTACCGGTTCCACCGGTTTGGCCGGCGTGGAAATGAAAGGATTTCCGGACTCTGTCTATACCGATCAGACAGGTTATTTCACTGCTACGGTAAACTGGGGCTGGAAAGGTGTCGTTACTCCGCAAAAAGACGGATATGATTTCAAACCGGCTTCAATGACCTTCAGTCCGGTTGACAGCAATCGTGATAATCAGGTCTTTGAAGCAACGAAAAAGACGTATAAGATTTCCGGTTCTACCGGGCAGGAAGGCGTGCAGATGTTCGGATTGCCGGATGATCCTATTACCGGACCAGGAGGCTCGTACAGCGTTACTGTCGAATATGGATGGAACGGGACGGTTGTGCCTACAAAAGAAGGTTATGATTTTAATCCCGCCAATAAAGTATATCCTCCTGTGACACAGAATTATGTGAATGATAATTACACTGCCACGCTCAAGACATTCGAAATTCGCGGAACAGTCGAAGTTCCCGGTGTGACGCTTCAGGGTGCACCGGGCAGAGCTGTTACTTCCGGAAATGACGGAAGCTACAGTATCAATGTCCCGTGGAACTGGAGTGGTACAATTACTCCGTCGAAAAACGGTTACGAGTTCAACCCGCCGAACATGCAATTTACGAATATTGTAGCTTCCGAAATGAATCGAAGCTTTACGGCGACACTTTTGAAACGAACCGTCTCCGGTACTATTACCACCGATAAAGGTCAGCCGGTAGAGGGTGTACTGGTGACGAGTGATTTGGGTCTCAACGCGACAACGGATGCAAACGGCAGGTATGAATTTAAGGTGAACCACGGCTGGAGCGGCAGAATTGTCCCTATTAGTGAAGGTCATACTTTCAGACCGACTACCCAGACAATTCCAAGTGTCACCAGGGACATACCTAATCAGAATTTCACCGCGATAGTCAAGATGGTTACCATTACCGATGAGGTTGTGATGGCTGGTACACCGATCCCGAACGTAAGGATCAAAGCGACCGGTTTGCCGGGCTCGACCGCGACAGATTCCAAGGGACAGTTCAGCATCAGCGTTCCATGGGGCTGGACCGGCGAGATTACTCTTGAAAAACCCGGCTTCAATTTCAATCCGCCGAGTAAGTCGTATTCGAATGTCACGACAAATCTCAGGATGGGCCAGCCGGTACCGATGGAACCTCAGCCTACTCCGAACCGGCCGACTCCCGCAGGTCCGGGTGGATTGCCGAACAATATTCCTCCGGTAACAACGGAACGGCCGACTCCTTCAGGTCCGGGTGGATTGCCGGAAAATATTCCTCCGGTAACAGGTCCAGGAGGAACATTACCAAAGGATATTACTACCGGACGTCCTGGTACATTACCTCCGGCGATTTCGCAGACGGATGAACAGCCTATGGATCCGGGCATGCAAAAGATATTGGAGGAGCTTGAAAAACTTAAAAGGACTTCGGGACCCGGAGCAACCGGTGCAGCACAGTATGATCCCGGCACGGTGCGTATTTCAGATACATTCGCGTCGGATGATCTTGCAACAACGGTGCTCGAATCCTTTTCGGAACAGGCGGGCATTCCGATTATTCCGGAAGAAAGCGTCTATGGAACAGTTACCTGCAAGCTGGAACAGGTTCCTCTCGATACGGCTTTGGAAATTGTCCTGGCCGGTACTCCCTATGTATTTAAGAAGACACCGTATTATTATCTGGTTTCTCCAGGTGACCCGAACAGCCCGTTGTTCATGACCATGAGTGAGACACATCCGGTAAAGCTGGACTATGTCACGGCGATTTCGGCGGTAGCGCTTCTTAATGATGTTTTTTCACCTTATGTCAAGGCGGATCCGGACCCGAATAGTCACACCGTATTAGTGACCGCTTCTCCTGCTATGATGAAGCGTATCATTGATGACCTTGAGCAAATCGATAAAACTCCGAGCCATGTGATGCTGGATGCACGGATTGTAGTTATGGAACGCGGCGATTTACTGAACCTGGGTGTGGAATGGGGTTGGCCCAGAATGCAGGCGGGTGTATTTAGCAATGAGAACCATGGCTCCGGTGGGGATGATTTGATGGACTTTGGCGGTAAATGGCCATGGGGTGTTTCAATAGGTTATACACCCGATAGTACGTTTACCAATGCATTGGAAATGCAGTTGAATCTTCTGCAGCAGAATGACGAGGCGCAAATTCTGTCCAAGCCTCAGGTTATGGCTCTGGACGGCAGGAAGGCAAGAATACAGGTGTTGAATGAGCAGTACTTTTTGCTGACTCCGTCAACAGTCAGCATCTCCCTGGCAGCAAAAGAGACAAGCTGG